>NZ_WOWT01000052.1:0-10001 GCF_009746545.1 Oceanobacillus sp. AG | reverse complement strand
AACCCTGTTTGAATATTCCGCACTCTGAGTGAACACTATGCCCACCAATACATTCTATAAAATGGCGTTTGAGTAATTCTAAGAAAACAGGAGCATTTTGAAGATAATCAAAGTATATAGAGGGAGGGAGTGTAAAACAAGCTACGAAACTGCAACTATACGCTCTCACTTGTATTGCGCTTTTACACTCCGCAATTAAATACCACAATTAATTTTAAGAAAATTACCGAAGCGGTTTTAGCATGTTAAAGATTCTTTCCATTATGTTAAGTTAGGATATTTATTTTATGCTGAACTTGAAAGATCCAAGTTTAGAGTAATTCTAGTAAATTTATTCATCTTAATTTAAATAAAATAAAACTATTAATCTTGAACCGGTTCCTTTAATGTACAAATGATTAGAAATGCAAGAATTAATACAGCACCAAAAAATCCGAATGCAAAGTTATAATTTCCTGTTGCATCAAGTATTAATCCTACAATGATCGGTGCAAAAAATCCGCCTAAGTTACCACCACTGTTTATTGTTGCAATAGCGACAGGATAAGTTTTCCCTGTCGTTAACCCCATTGGGTAAGCAGTAAATGCTGGCCATCCAATGTTTAAGAAAAATCCTGCAAAAGCAAGAGTTAATCCTACAATTAATGGATCACTAGGGATATAAATTACAATAAACATCATGATAGCAGTTGTAAAGGCCGTGATCATCATGGTTGGCTTGCGCCTCTTTAAGAACAATCTATCAGAAATCCATCCACCAAGAAGGGCACCAATAATCCCTCCGACAGCTGGAGCAGAAGCTAACCACCCCATGGAACCATAAGAGAATCCTTTTGCTACAACTAAATAACTTGGAACCCAGGTAAGCATCCCATAGTTTACACAGTTCATAAAAAAATAGGCTAAAGTGTCCCCAGCAATATTCCAGGAGGTAAAGATACTTTTAAATTTCGTGATTGGGCTTACTTTTTGATAACGAATAGCTTTATCAATAACCCCTAATGATTTTCTTTTAGTATGGTCATTAACTACCTCTTCTTGATGACGGATATAATCCAGTTCAAGTTGATTTACTTTCTCACTCTCTTCCGGGCTGGTTCTGATGAAAATATACCATATTAATGCGAGCATTATACCAGGAATCGCAAAGAAATAGAATACGTAACGCCACCCAAATTGTAGAGCAATGAATGTTGCGAGTGGTGGAGTGATAATGGGTGCCAATTGTGTTGAAGCAATATAAATCCCTGTTGCAGTTCCTTTCTCTTTTGCCGGAAACCATCGGTTAATAGTCGAAGTCATACCAACCGGGGTAACCCCTTCAGATATACCTAGGAATAATCGTAGTAATATTATTTGTAAAGCACTTCTAGCATGTCCAATTAAAAATGTAATCGTAGAGAATAGAATAATCGATATTGATATTAAGCCACGCGTCCCTTTTTTCCCAATTAGGAATCCTGCCGGAATTTGTGTAAGTGCATAACCTAAGAAAAACATACTGGAAATTAATCCAAGTTGAAAATTACTCATTGCAAATTCTTCTCTAATAAAAGGTAAAACAACTCCTATATTGACTCGATCAGCCATGGCAACCGTGTAGGTTAAGAAGATTACCGCCATTATTACCCACCGATAATTTGATTTCTTTTGTCCTCCAGGGTACTGACTTGGAGCTGAACTTTTTTGTGCTTCCATTATTTTTACCTCCTGAAATATTTTGCTTTAAATCGCTTTTAATAAAACGCTTACATGATAATGTTCGTAAATATTGTGTTTAAAATAGTATTTAAACAAGTTTTCTTAATACAGTTATTGATTTTTTTGATTATTTTATAGTAACTAGTTAAATTTTATAACAGAAATATTTGTTTGGTTACTCCTTTCTATTCACTTTGTTTAACACTTTTCAAAAAAGTTCAATTTCTGAGAGGGATGGTTACATTCAAGCCTCCTTTTACTTAGTCTGTTGATTGATTGTTTTTTTAGAAAATTTTAATTCCAATACAGAATAACATATGGTGGTAATTTTCTTCAAGTGATTTCTTGAAAAAAGGATATAATTTTCTTGTTTATATTAAAGACCGTACTATTTATCCGTATTTGTATCTGTGAAACGGTGTAATGGTAAGGGGTTGGACAAGTTATTAATTAATAAATTTCTTTTTTGAAAAACATTTATGAAAATAATAACCAATAGTACTTAAAAACGGTTGAAGGAAATAACCACCATGTGATACACTGTTTATAGATTTAAAAATAATATCCTTTTTTAACCGAATTTATTAAAAATGTTACAAATCGTCCTGGAAATGAGGTGGATTCTTGGAAAGAATAAAAACTTTTATCTATTTTTAATCAGTCCTAAATAGTGGACACACCTGAAATAGATAATCAAAAAAGCAATTATTAAATTGCTCGTAGGAGAGTGAATAGTATGAAGGCAGCGGTTTTCTATGGACCAAACAATTTAAAGCTTGAAAATGTAGAAAAACCAATAATCAGTGAAGAAGAAATACTGTTAAATGTAAAAGTGAGTGCTATTTGTGGTACAGACGTTCGTATTTATCAAGGAAAGAAAACGAAGGGAGTAAGAACTCCTTCTATAATTGGACATGAACTTGTGGGCGTAATTGAAGAAGTAGGGGAAAATATAGAGGATTATTTTGTAGGAGAGCGTATCGGTGTAATGCCAGTTATTGGGTGTGGTAAATGTTATTATTGCTTGAATGGAAGGGAAAATGTATGCGCAAATCGAACAGCTATTGGCTATGAATTTGATGGAGGATTTGCTGAGTATGTTAGAATTCCCAGCAGAGCAATAAAGGCTGGAAACTTGGTTAAAATACCTGATCATATCTCCTATGAAAAAGCAGTTGTAGCTGAGCCGCTTGCATGTTGCCTCAACGGTCAAAGGAAAGCCAATGTGAAAATGGGCGATGTTGTAGTTGTTATTGGTGGTGGCCCAATTGGACTCATGCATGTTCAGCTGGCGAAAATTGCAGGTGCAAGTTCTGTAATTTTAAGTGAACCAATTGAACATCGTAGAGAAAAGGGGCTTTTAGTTGGGGCTAATCATGCAATTGATCCGAATCAAGTGTCTTTAGAAGAATTAGTGCTAAGTGAAACGAATGGGTTAGGAGCAGACGTTGTGGTATTAGCTATTGGTGTTCCATCTATTGTTAATTCGAGTGCAAATCTATTGAAAAAAGGTGGTACCTTAAATTTATTCGCAGGGTTTACAAAAGGGGTATTATCCGAGATGGATCCAAATGTTGTGCATTATAACGAGATAACTATAAATGGTTCTGCTTCCTTAACTCGTTCAGATTATCATAAGGCCTTATCGTTGATATCTTCAGGTCAAATCAATATAGATGCAATCACTACAAATGGGTATACACTGGATGCTGTTGAACAAGCGATATTAGATGTTAGAGATGGTAAAGGGATGAAAGCGGTAATCACCCAATAAAAAACTATTATAAACTATTATAATGAAAGAGGAGTGTATGATTATGTCATTTTTAGGTAAAGAGGTTCGTATGAAACGTTTAATTAGTCATGAGGATGAAAAACTATTAGCTGTAGCAGTTGACCAAGCTATCGCCCGAGGAATTTTTGATGAATTAATGCCAATTCAAAGAAAAATAGATGAAATAGTAGCGGGTAATCCCGATGCGATGACAATGCACAAAGGAATTGCAGAAATGTCATTCCGTCCACATGCTGGTAAAACGGGTTTAATTCTAAAGTGTTCTTCATTCTCTCCTTGGCAACCAAATTATGATGCATGGGTAACTGAGGTGGATGAAGCGGTCCGTTTAGGGGCGGATGCGGTTTCCATGGGATGTATTGTTGGTGGAGACGATCAACCCGAACAACTGCGCAATCTGGGGAAAATATCAAGTCAAGCTGCTGCTCATGGACTTCCGATGATTGCACATATTTATCCTAGAGGAAATCAAATTCCAGAAGATGAAAAGAATGATTGGAGACATGTTGCTTATGCTGTTCGAACTGGTGCGGAGCTTGGTGTAGATATTGTAAAAACAAATTACACCGGTAATCCTGAAACATTCCGTAAGGTTGTGGAATCAACACCTGGTAAAGTTGTTGTAGCCGGAGGAAATACAGGCGGAGGTATCGAAAATTATTTTCAAATGGTATATGATGTAATTGATGCTGGAGGTACGGGAATAACCTTTGGGAGAGTGGTTTGGAATAACTCAAATCCAACAGCAGTTGTAAAAGCCTTTAATCATATCATCCATAACAATGGGACTGTTAAGGAAACAGTTGAATTGTATAATGAATTAATTAATACCCCAGTAAAACAGTGAATAGAGTTTTAAAGAGACTATAATGAAGGGGAGCTTGAAATGTCGCACATCATTGGGATTGATATAGGAACGAGCGGAATAAAAGTAGGCGCCATGAATAAAGAAGGAGTATTGCGGTACCTTGAGTACCAGCAATATTCCTTGATTTATCCAAAAATTGGTTGGGTAGAGATAGATTTAGAAGATATATGGGAAAAAACGAAAGCGCTTTTATATAAGGTGTGGGAACAAGTAGAAACGGTGGGAAAAGTAGATGCAATATCTCTAACCACTTTTTGTAATAGTTCTGTATTTTTAACAGAAAATGGAGACGCATTATCCCAAGGAATTATCTATCTGGACCAAAGAAGTAAAAGGGAAAGAGATTGTATTAATAACACGATTGGTGAAGATGTGATATTTGAGATAACTAAAAACAGATTGGAACCGGGACAATATACGATTACGACTCTATTATGGTTTAAAAACCATTTTCAATATCTCTATAAAAAAATGTATAAATGGGGGAATTTATCCACCTATATTTTGAATAAACTTACTGGAAAGTTTGTAATGGATTGGACTCAGAGTTCCTTTTCCGGAATGTTTGACATAGAAAAATATGAATGGTCTGCCGAAATATACGAGAAAGTAGGTATTGACAAGAACAAACTTCCAGAAGTTGTAGCCCCGAGTTCGATCGTTGGTGAGTTGATTCTTGATGAATATCCATTCTCTGCGGTGCCAGTCATTGCAGGAGCTGCAGATACAGCATGCTCTACGTTTGCCCTTGGTATGGGTATCAACGAAATTTTTGAATCAGCAGGAACTTCGAATGTACTAACTGTATGCACTGATCAACCATCTGTTTTGGATAAACGTTTTTTAAATCGATGTCATGTTATTAAAAATCGTTGGTTGTCCCATGGTGCCATGTCATTTCCGGGGGCTTCTGTTAAATGGTTTTATGAACAGTTTTTGAAGACTGAAGGACATTCAGAAGAAGTTTTAAATGGTCTGGCAGAAGACTCAGTCCCTGGAGCTAATGGAGTCTTTTTTCTTCCTTATTTACAAGGAGAAAGAACACCTATTTGGGATGGTAATGCACGAAGTGTTTTTGCGGGCATGCATTTAAATACAACAAAAGCAGACATGTATCGTGCTGTACTAGAAGGAACCGCATTTGGACTTAAACAAATCAATAACATTATTGAAAAGAAATATCATCTCACTACCACTGCTTTTCCTTCGATTGGCGGCGGAGCTGAAAATAAAGAATGGGGACAGATTAAAGCAAATGTATTAAATAAGGAAATTCGCATTAAGGATATTTCTCAGACTGGAGTTCTTGGTGCTTGTTTAATAGCGGGTACTGCTATTGGATGGTATTCTTCATTGGAAATTGCAGCAAACGAAATAACCAATAAAACGTTATATACGATCAAACCAGAAGAAGAGATGGTGGAAATGTATGATAAATTGCATCATGTGTTTAATGAACTATATCCATCTTTGAAAAACTTTTTTGCATTAAGTGCACACGCACAATCTCAAAATGAACTGATAGAAGAAAATAATGAAGTAATTATTTAAAAGTTAAATGTAAATGCTTACAAGGGGAGGGAATTTGTATAAATAGATGAAAATATAAATATTAGAATAATAAGAGGGGAATGTATTGACTATGAATATTTGTGTTTTAGATGGATTTACACTAAATCCAGGAGACCTAAGTTGGGAACAGTTACATCAGATTGGAAAAGCAGATATATATGATCGAACTCCTAAGGAACTTATTATAGAAAGAGCTTCAGACGCAGAAATTGTATTGACAAACAAAACACCATTAAATAAAGATATTATTGAACAATTACCTAAATTAGAGTATATAGGTGTATTAGCAACGGGCTTTGATGTGGTAGACACAAAAGCGGCAAAAGAGAATGAGATCGTAGTCACAAACATTCCAACTTATGGAACAGATTCAGTGTCTCAAATGGTGTTCGCACTTTTATTAGAGCATTGTCATCGTGTTCAGCGCCATAGTGATTCGGTTATGGATGGAGAATGGGGAAGAAGTCAAGATTGGAGTTTCTGGAACTACCCATTAATGGAACTATCAGGAAAAACAATGGGTATCATTGGATTTGGACGAATCGGTCTTCAAACAGCAAGAATTGCATCAGCTTTTGGAATGAATGTTTTAGCGAGCAATGCAAACCATCGTGATACAAATTTACCGAACTTTCGATATGCTGAAAACTTATCTGACTTAATGAAGAATTCAGATGTAGTTAGTTTGCATTGCCCGTTAACGCCAAAAACAGAAAATATAATTAACGCTAATAACTTATCTTTGATGAAATCAAATGCTATTATTATTAATACTTCACATGGAAAACTTGTGAATAATGAAGATTTAGCAGATGCTTTAAACCAGGATATGATTGCGGGTGCGGGCCTAGACGTACTTGCGGTAGAACCACCCGAAGATACAAATCCACTCCTACAAGCGAAAAATTGTATAATTACACCTCATATTTCCTGGGCTACAAAAGAAGCAAGAAGTAGATTAATGAATATGGCAATAGAGAATATTAAAGACTTTATAGCTCAAAATCCTAAGAATGTAGTTAATGCTATTTAAATTCCTTACTGCCACTCATGATAATGATTCAATCTTCTTGATATATTAGATAGGTAATAGTAGAAAAAAATCAAATAAATAGTTAGAATAAATAGTGGGAGCAACTAGAGGAAAGAAGGAATCATATCATGAGTGAATTAAATATTAATAAAACTCCTGGATTTTATGCAAGAATCAGTACAGCAAAATCGAAATTACGAGATTCTGAAAAAAAAATCATTAAATTTATTGAAAAACATCAAGAAGAAATTATTCATCTATCAATAACGGAATTAGCAGAAAGAAGTGAAACAAGTGAGTCTTCAGTAGTTCGCCTATGTAAACGCCTTGGTTATAAAGGATTTCAAGATTTAAAAATTCATTTGGCAAGAGAAGTAGTACCTTCTGAAAAACAAATTCATGAAGCGATAGAGAAAAATGATAATACGGTCACCATTAAAAAGAAAGTATTCCAGTCAAATATTCAAGCATTATATGATACGCTTGAGGTGATTAATGATGAAGAAATTCAATTAGCGATAAAAGCTATTTCGAATGCCCGATCAATTGAATTTTACGGAACAGGTGGTTCAGGAGCGGTTGCTCTTGACGCACAGCATAAGTTATTAAAGCTAGGTATAAAGTCTTTTGCTTATATCGATTCTGTTCTTCAGTCCATGTCTGCTAGTGTATTAACAAATGAAGATGTGGTTATCGGAATTTCACATACTGGGTCAAATAATGATGTCTTGGCCGCATTGAGATTAGCAAAAGAAGCTGGGGCGACAATTATTTGTATAACAAATTCTTCAAGATCCCCAATTACAAAAATATCGGATATTATTTTACAGACATCATCACAAGAAACATTGTTCCGTACTGATGCAATCTCTTCGAGAATTGCTCAATTAACTATTATTGATGTTATAACTGCGACCGTAGCTAATGAAAAATATGAATATTATCAAGCTAATATTGAAAGAACACGTAACTCAACTACTGAAAAGAAAATGTAGGGATTCTAATTGAATATTTTTTTAAGTGATCTGGAAGAAAATTACCTTCAACTAAAATAGATATTAAAGAAATTTATTTTGTTCTAGTGTGTTTAATAAAGAATAATTGTAAGCTAAATTAAGAGAAATCGACAACTGTGGAGGCGCAAAAGGTGAGATATCAATTAAAGAGTAATTTTAAAATGTTTACTTTGAATTCGAATCAATCACTAGCCAATGAGGTGGCTGAACTATTAGGGTATGAGTTAGGTAAATGCACGGTATCAAGGTTTAGTGATGGTGAAATTCAGATAAATATTGAGGAAAGTGTACGTGGGAGTGAAGTATTTTTAATTCAATCTACATCTTATCCTGTGAACGAAAACATAATGGAACTACTCATAATGATTGATGCATTAAAGAGAGCTTCAGCCAAAATCATTAATATTGTAATACCTTATTATGGATACGCTAGACAAGATAGGAAGGCCCGAGCGCGAGAACCAATTACAGCTAAGTTAATTGCGAACCTTTTAGAAAAAGCTGGTGCTAACCGTGTTGTTACGCTGGATTTGCATGCTCCTCAGATTCAAGGTTTTTTTGACATACCTGTTGATCAATTAGAAGGAGTTCCAATTCTTGCTAACTATTTTAAGAATAAGGGATTAGAAGATATGGTAATTGTATCTCCAGATAATGGTGGCGTGGGAATGGCTAGAAAAATGGCAAGTAGCCTAAACGTGCCACTTGCTGTTCTCGATAAAAGGAGACCACAACCCAATGTTGCGGAAATCATGAATGTATTAGGTCATATTGAAAATAAAAATGCCATTATTGTTGATGACTTAATTGATACAGCTGGAACGATTACTTTGGCAGCGGATGCTCTGATTGAGAAAGGAGCGGAATCAGTTTATGCATGCTGTACTCATCCGGTTCTTTCGGGTCCAGCTATTAGAAGGATTGAATCATCGGTAATTAGAGAGCTAGTAATAACAAATACAATTGAACTACCGGAAGAAAAAAAGATTGATAAAATCACAACATTATCATCTGCTTCACTACTTGCAGAAGCAATTTATCGAATACATAATGAAAAATCGGTAAGTTCCCTATTTGAATAATAGGAAGCACTTGTTTTTATCATATAAAATTAAAGTACAACACGGATATAATTAAATGTAAAAAACTTGGTAACGTCAAAAGTTCTATGAAAACCAAGTGACAAACCTGCAAGTCATTTTAGCGACCAATAAACGGTTGGCAAGAACGAAAGAAAATGCAGAATGATTTCTCTAGCTAGCACACGGGTGCCTAAAGAGTGGACGACAAATAAACCCCAGAAACTGCGGGTCAAGCACATCCTTCCTTGTTTGCCGCTGCGCATTGTCTCAGATGATTTAGAGGTAGTCAAGGAAAGCACTTGACAACCTCTAAACCATCTAAGATTACGTTTCCAAGGCAAACAAAGGGGAAACTGTGGTCAGGAATGTCTCGATTAAGATGCCTGCCTATCTGTAAGGAAGTCCTGAGACATTTCAATTAATTTCGTCCACCGTTCCGGCATATTAGGCATCTTTTCAAGCTCCGGAATGATGACCGGCACGTTGTATTCCAGTGATGCATGTGGTCTAAGGAAGTTAAAATATGCCACAAACAAAGTCACATAGGAAACAGAGCCGGCCTGTGAGCCGAACCCGGTGGTTGCCCTGTAGTTCCCTTTGAAAGACCGATTTAAACGCTCAATAATCTGTTTCATCGGGCGGTATTCTTTGGACACAGGGTCATCGTTGGTAAGCCCAATAACTTTGTGAAGGTCAAAGTGGATCCCATGTCCAGCAAAGTAGTGCTGAGCCAAAATGTAAATGGGATTCCCATCGACAACGAATTTTAAGTCCTCTGGTATCTCTTTGAACTTTTGAAATACCTGGTCCAAAGCCTTGATGGCCGACAGCGTATCCCGGTTTGGTGAAACAGGGTAAGACAAGATGATTTTCTTTACCGCATCAAAGAAGAAAAACAAGTAATGCCAGCGACCTTTTACCCGGATGTAGGTCT
>NZ_WOWT01000051.1:0-13642 GCF_009746545.1 Oceanobacillus sp. AG | reverse complement strand
CTTTAATTTTATCAAAAGGTGTCCTTTTTGTTTACAAAAATAGCGACAAAAAAGGCGTGGGATCTATACTTTTTAGTGTAGATCCCACGCCTTAATTTTTTGTTTACTGGAGTTTTGTCCCAGCCTCAGATGAAAATTTGGTATACTAGTCTAAGGCGTTTATTCAAATTTGAAATTAGAGTGTAAGGAGGTTGCCGAATGGAGAATGAGATTGCTTCATCAGAACCCATCGTTAAAATTGAAAAAAGATTACGTTATATATCTGGAATGATCAAACAAAACGGCAGGAAGATTTTACATAACTATCCCATAACCTCTCCGCAGTTTGTAGCCCTCCAATGGTTATTGGAAGAAGGCGATTTGACGATTGGAGAGCTTTCAAATAAAATAAGTCTTGCTTTTAGCACAACGACCGATCTTGTAGACCGAATGGAGAAGAATGAACTGGTTGAACGAATCAGGGATAATAAGGATCGACGGGTAGTGAGGATTCATTTATTAGACAAGGGAAAAGTGATTATCCATGAAGTAATTGAAAAGCGTCAGGAATATTTACGGGAAGTTCTCGCCGGCTTTACCACGGAAGAAGAAACAGTATTAAATGAAATGCTTGATTCATTGTATGATCGAATGAAGCAAGTAAATGAGAAATAGTAGATAAGGAATGAACGAAAAGTGGACAGACCAATAGGAGTAATTGATTCAGGTGTAGGCGGTTTGACCGTAGCACTTGAACTTATGAGGCAACTGCCAAGAGAGAAATTAATTTATCTTGGGGATACGAAACGCTGCCCATATGGACCAAGAACGAAAGAAGAAGTTCAGCAATTCACTTGGGAAATGGTGAATTTCTTATTAGAAAAAGAAATTAAGCTGCTTGTAATTGCCTGTAATACAGCTACAGCCTATACGATTGATGATTTAAAAGATAAATTAAATATTCCGGTGATCGGTGTCATCAATCCGGGGGCAAGAGCAGCGATTAAAGCAACAAACAATCAAGAAATTGGCATTATCGGGACAGAAGGTACAGTGAAAAGTGGCGCTTATCCGGAGGCGTTAAAGCGAATCAATCCAGAACTTCATGTACAAGCGCTTGCCTGTCCATTGTTTGTGCCACTAGTGGAAAGAGGAGTCTTTTCAGGTGAGGAAGCAAGAACAGTTGTACAGACAACGTTAGAACCTTTAGTGGAAGATAACGTGATGGATACATTAATTTTAGGGTGCACGCATTATCCTTTATTAAAACCGCTGATCCAAGATGTAGTTGGTAACAAGGTTGCGGTGATTTCTTCAAGTGAAGAAACAGCAAGGGAAACAAGTGCTATACTTGAAATTAAACATTTGCATAATAAATCAGGCGTGCAACAGGTACATGAAATTTATTCTACAGGGGATATGGAATTATTTAATTGTATTGCAACCAAAATTTTCCAAAGTGGTATCCAGCAGCAATTTAAAATTAAACGAGCAGTCATTGAAAAAGATTAGCGCCTAGCTAGTCTTTTTTAATAGGAATTCCCCACTGAATGAAGTTTCACTTTATCTTTAACTTACGTATTAACATTTTATTTTTTCGGTAAGATGGTCTATTTTCACATGATAGCTCGTATATATTGTAGTACAAACCATCGCAGGGAGGTATTGCATGAAAGCGAGTCGATTATTAATTCCAGGTGTATGTGCGTCATTATTGTTACTGACAGCCTGTTTCCAAGGGGAGCAGTCTTCTGTTGAAATCGATCCACCAGAAAATGCAGAAGCAGTGAATGATACAGCAAACAATGATCAAACGGAGGTAGAGGACGTCGAAGCGGATGAGGAAAACACTGAAGAAGCTGCAGATATGATTGCCCGCCAGCTATATTTGATTGATGAAAACGGCATGGTCGCCTCACAAATAATTGAATTGCCATTGCTTGATTCAAATGAAGTTGCAACCCAAGTATTAGAGTATCTAGTTGATGATGGACCGGTAATGGATCTACTGCCAAATGGTTTTCGTGCGGTTTTACCCGCAGGAACGGAAGTACTTGGTTTAAATCTTTTAGAGGACGGGACAATGGTTGTAGACTTTTCCAAGGAATTTGAAGAGTATGCCGCTGAAGATGAAGTGAAAATACTTGAAGCGATTACACATACTTTAACACAATTTGATAGTGTAGAACGGGTTCAACTTTGGGTTAATGGCCATCCACTGGATGAAATGCCGGTAAATGGTACACCGATTGGGAAAGGTTATTCGCAGGCACATGGAATTAATGTTATGCAGAATGACACGATTGATTTTATTAATAGCGAGGCAGTAACAATGTATTACCCTGCAAGTGATCAGGAGAATCGTTATTATATCCCGGTTACTCAATATGTAGGTGCTGAGAATGAAGAAGAAATGTTTGAAGCGATTGTCACTTCTTTAATGGAAGGTCCAGGCTTTATGGCAAATGTGACTCATGTATTCAATGATGAGGCAATGCTCGTGAGTGAGCCTGTCCTATCGGAGGGTGTGTTGGAACTCACCTTTAACGAAGCGATATTAAAAGATGTAGAAGAAGCAGTTATTGCCGACGAAGTGATGGAGACGATTGTCCGAACATTAACAGTACAAGATGAAATTGACGCTGTGGATATTAAAGTGGAGAATAAGGATGTTATTGCAAATGAGAACGGGGAACCATATAGTGACCCTGTTACTGCGGACTTCTTTGTTCCAAGTGAGAAGCTTTAATAAAAGGATTCCGAAGCTGGGGGATGCCCTGGCTTCTTTTTGTTTCATAGCATGTCAAATACTTTTTTAAAGTTTTTGAGCAACCTTAATAACCATTATTTCATACATAAGGAAACTATAAAATAAAAATACAGTGGATTATTAATCTGCAACTTTTGTAGGAATGATGATTTTTCTTTCGGGAAAAGTATGGTAAGCTTGATTTGACGAATGAGGAGGATTTTTACATGAGAAATGATGGAAGAAAAATAAATGAATTAAGACCTATTAAAATGGAAAAAGATTATATTATGCATCCTGAAGGTTCAGTATTGATCGAAGTGGGGAATACAAAAGTAATCTGTAATGCAAGTATTGAAGACCGAGTACCACCATTTATGAGAGGGCAAGGGAAAGGTTGGATTACTGCTGAATATGCGATGCTTCCACGGGCAACAGAGAAACGAAATATCCGGGAGTCCTCCAAAGGGAAAGTCACGGGGAGAACGATGGAAATTCAACGACTCATTGGACGTGCATTACGTTCCGTTGTTGATTTAGAAGGGTTCGGTGAGCGCACGGTATGGGTAGATTGTGATGTCATTCAAGCGGATGGTGGGACCAGAACTGCTTCCATTACCGGAGCCTTTGTGGCGATGACACTTGCGCTCGGAACTTTACTGGAAAAAAAGCAAATCAAGTCCTTGCCTGTAAAAGATTATCTAGCAGCGGCATCAGTCGGAATACTATCATCTGGAGAAGCGGTTCTTGATTTAAATTATGAGGAAGATGCCGATGCAAATGTAGATATGAATATTGTAATGACTGGTGCAGGTGAATTTGTGGAAATCCAAGGTACAGGAGAAGAGGCCACATTCTCGAAGAATGAGCTCTTTACCATGTTGGATTTGGCTGATGAAGGTTTACAACAGTTATTTGAGTTACAGAAAGAAATACTGGGGGAGCTTGGAGAATCAATTGGAAGCGGGCAAGTGGCGCAGGGCGAGGAAATTTAAATGAAAGAAATCATTATCGCAACTCGAAATAAGGGCAAAGTCAACGAATTTATCGATTTTTTTAAACCCTACGGTATTAAGGTGCAATCCTTGCTGGAAATTGCTGAACAACTCCCGGATGTTGAAGAGACTGGGGATAGTTTTGCAGAAAATGCGACACTTAAAGCGGAGCAAATTGCAGAGTTGTTGAATCGTCCTGTTCTAGCAGACGACTCCGGTCTCGTCGTTGATGCGCTCCATGGTGCTCCGGGAATTTATTCCGCCCGTTATGCCGGAGAGGAAAAAAGTGATGAAGCAAATAATCAAAAGCTACTCAAGAATTTGCAGGAAGTTCCGCAAGATAAGCGAACAGCAAGATTTGTTTGTGTACTTGCAATCGCCGTTCCTGGTGAAGAAACAACGCTTTACAGGGGTGTCTGTGAAGGGAAGATAGCGCTTAATCCCAAAGGGACGAATGGTTTCGGCTATGATCCACTGTTTATCCCTAATGGATATCAACAAACGATGGCAGAATTAAGCTCTGCTGAAAAAAATCAGATAAGCCATCGAAGTAACGCAATAAAACAATTGAAAAACTGGGAAAAGCTAACTTGAGGTTAAACATCCTCTTTACATGAAAAAGGACGAACAGAGAGGGAGATGCAGCATGACGAAAGTTTTAATTGTCAGTGATAGTCACGGACTAGCAGAAGAGCTATCGGAAATCAAAGAAAGGCATGAGGTTGATTATCTCATCCATTGCGGAGATTCTGAGCTTGATATCGACTCCGGTCCAATGGAAGATTTTTATAAAGTAGCAGGGAACTGTGACTTTGACAACCGTTATCCGATAGAGCAAACTATGGAGATTGATGGCTTAAACTTCCTCATTGTTCACGGGCATCTGCATAAAGTGAATTATGGTTTAACCGCACTTTCATTACGTGCGCGGGAAGCGAATGCCGATGTAGTTTGTTTCGGCCATACACATGTCGCTGGTGTTGTACAGGAAGGGGAACAGCTATTTATTAATCCAGGCAGTATCTATCAGCCAAGGGGTGGGATGCAAGAGAAAACTTATGCTATTTTAGAATGGGATACAGGTCAGCAGGATATAGCTGTGAAGTTTTATACCCTCACTGGCGAACATTATAGAGCGTTGGATTATCCGAAGAATACTTGATGCTTCAATAGCTTGCTAAGGAATTTAGTTTCTTGGCGAGCTTTTTTTAAATTAGAGTAAGATGTTTCGAGGTGAGGACAAATAACTCATTTTACAAAGCCTATAACCCATTCGTATCGTCTGTATTAGTATGTCGAGACTTGCAGACGTCTCCAGAATGCGAAGCGGTACAATGGAAAAGAGAAATAGTACGTTACAAAAATCTTTTAAAATAGGTATTGACATTTTATGTGAAACTGCTATAATAAATCTTGTTCGCTTCTAAAACATACTTTTACATAATGAATTTTTAAAACTAAATAAATAAGCAACCTGCGGGTGTAGTTTAGTGGTAAAACCTTAGCCTTCCAAGCTGATGATGAGGGTTCGATTCCCTTCACCCGCTCCATGTCCCAATAGCTCAGCTGGATAGAGCAACAGCCTTCTAAGCTGTAGGTCGTAGGTTCGAATCCTACTTGGGACGCTTTTCAAACAGCAAAAGAGAAACCTAACTTGTTTTAGGTTTCTCTTTTGTATTATGATAAGATATATATACTTTTATCTACTTGCTTGCGCTTTCGAACCAGATGAAACAACTCCTCGATTGGATGAACGGAACTAAACTGTAGCAGAGAATGCAAAAAGCTGCTTTTTTTCTTTCTCTTCACCACGGTGCTACCGTCCATAGAACTTCTGCCTTTAAGTGGGGGAATTATGTAGGTGGGAGATAATGGATGCTAACACCCTGATCATTCAACTACATCCCGCCGGAGAAGAGTAAACTTCCCGCTGAATGAAGTTTCATTTTATGTTTCATATTCAATTGGAAGGGTAAAACTATTTATTAAGTCATTCTCATATAAAATGAAACAAAAGGAGGAGGTGACCTGAGAAAAATGAAACCTGGGAATATCATTTTGTTTCCAAAATGGCAAAAAGTGTTAGAAGAAGAAAGTGTTGCAGCAATTAAAGAAAAGAAATTCGAGGATGCTTTAGAAAAATTAGATAACCTATTAAGCTATGACGTGAAAAATCATGATATTTATACCGGTAAATTAATCTGCTTAATGGAACTGGAACGTTATAAGGAAGCGCAAGAACTCTGTGAATCTTTAATAGAAGAAAAAGATTCCCACTACTATCAATACATACATATTTATTTAACATTATTATTCCAAACAGATCAGTATGATACATTAATTGATGTAGTATCTGTGGAATTAGAAAGCGGAAACGTACCAAATCATTTGCAAGAACCATTTAAACAGCTCTACACGATGAGTGAAAAAATGCGGCTGAATGTGGAACTGGAGCGTTCGAATGTTTTTCTGAATGCACTCTATGATGCTGTTCACCAAGATAATCATATCGAACAATGGAGACTTATTGACAAACTCAGTAAAACGACAATCCAACCAAATGAGAAAGTGATTTCGTTGCTTGTAAATGAACATATCCATCCGCTTGTCAAAACAGCCATCTATTTATGGTTGAAGAATTTAGGAGTAGCAAAACCAATAGAAGTACATAAGTTTGGTATTCAGATGAAGATGACGCCAAGTGAAACGCCGGAGGTTAATGAAAGTGCAATCGCGAAAGAAATTGCTACCGAGATTAAGAAAATAGAGCAAAGCAATCCATCACTATATGAGGTGATGAATACGCTTTTAGAACATTATCTCTATGCGCTCTATCCGATTACACCATCAATTGATGAATCATTTTATATCGCGGAAGCATTATTTCAGATTGGGAATGACTATTTAAACATCGCCGTGTCCACATCAGAACAGGCAGAGGTAGATAAGTATATCCAAGAAATTAAAACAACCGATCTATTATATGCAAGTATTATTGATGATTAGGAACAAAGGCTTGAAAGACCTCTCAATTATGGTATAATGATTAAGTTGTAAAAATTGAAAACGAACCCTAAAAAAATGTTATTAAGTTAAACAATAGATGTTGGAGGTAATTAATAATGACAGCGAAATGGGAAAAACAAGAAGGAAATAAAGGGATTTTAACATTTGAAGTTCCTGCTGAAGAATTTGATCAAGCATTAGATCAAGCATTTAAAAAGGTAGTAAAAGATGTGCAGCTTCCAGGTTTCCGTAAAGGAAGAGTTCCGCGTGGGTTATTTGAACAGCGTTTCGGAGTAGAATCCCTTTATCAGGATGCGGTAGATATCGTATTACCAGAAGCTTACTCAAAAGCAGTTGACGAGGCGGATATTTTCCCAATTATACAGCCGAGTGTAGATATCGAACAAATCGAAAAAGGAAAAGCATTAATCTTCACTGCAGAGGTTGAAGTGAAGCCTGAAGTTACTTTAGGTGAATATAAAGGACTAGAAGTAGAAGAAGAATCTGTTGAAGTGACAGATGAAGATATCGAGCAAGAATTAAAAAACCTTCAGGAGCAACATGCAGAGCTTGTTGTTAAAGAAGATGGGGAAATTGCAGAAGGCGATACGGTTGTTATCGACTTTGAAGGTTTCACTGACGGAGAAGCGTTTGAAGGCGGTAAAGGTGAAAACCATAGCCTGGAAATCGGTTCTGGTCAATTCATTCCTGGATTCGAAGAGAAATTAATCGGTAAGAAACCAGGTGAAGAAACCGAAATCGATGTAACCTTCCCAGAAGAATACCATGCAGAAAATCTAGCCGGTAAGGAAGCAACTTTTAAAGTTAAAATTCATGAAGTCAAAGCAAAAGAACTTCCAGAACTTGATGATGAGTTCGCGAAAGATGTTGATGATGAAGTAGAGACACTTGATGAACTCAAGACGAAAAAGAAAGAACAAATGCTGGAAGAAAGAACGCAAGCGGCAGAAACTGCAAAACGTGAAAGTCTAATTGAAAAAGCATCTGATAATGTTGAAGTTGATATTCCAGATGCAATGGTAGAAAATGAATTGGAACAAATGCTTGCTGAATTTGAACAACGTCTACAGATGCAAGGAATGACGTTAGAAATGTATTCCCAATTCTCTGGTCAAGATGAAGACGCGCTGAAAGAACAAATGAAAGAAGATGCGGCTAAACGAGTGAAAACTAGCTTGACGCTTGAAGCAATTGCAAATGCGGAAAATCTTGAGGCTACAGAAGAAGAAGTGAATGAAGAGATTGACAAGATGGCTGGCATGTACGGTGTAGATAAAGATCAACTTGTTCAAATCCTTGGTGGAAACACAGAAACAATCCAAAACGATCTCAAAATAAGAAAAGCAATCGATCTATTAGTGGAACATAGCAAAGCAGCTAACTAATCATCCCAGCTAAGACAAGACAACATGAACAAGGTGCGAGTTCCCTCGCACCTTGTTTCTGTATAACCGAAACGGAACAAGCATTAATTTACATTTCACTGACTTAACGGTTGCTATCTGTCATATAGATAAGTAATATGGAATTAATTAAAATGGATATCATGCTACAAGGTTTATCGTTTTGTTTTTTATTTCGTATCTGATATGATTGCTATAATTAAGTCAGGAAATTTAATTTTCTTATGAACTATAGGGGTGAAAAAATGTTTAAATTCAATGAAGAAAAAGGACAATTAAAATGCTCCTTTTGTGGAAAGAATCAGGAACAGGTTCGTAAATTAGTTGCCGGGCCTGGTGTCTATATATGTGATGAATGTATTGTGTTATGTACAGAAATTGTAGAAGAAGAACTCGGTTCGGAAGATGCGATGGAATTTACAGAAATCCCAAAACCAAAGGAAATCTGTGAAATCCTTGATGATTACGTCATTGGGCAAGATCAAGCGAAGAAGAGCCTGTCTGTAGCTGTTTATAATCACTATAAACGAGTCAACTCGATAAATAAAACCGACGATGTAGAACTGGCGAAAAGTAACATCGCTCTGATTGGACCTACAGGAAGTGGTAAAACATTACTAGCTCAAACATTAGCACGCATCATTAATGTGCCTTTTGCTATGGCTGACGCTACATCACTTACAGAAGCTGGTTATGTAGGAGAAGATGTCGAGAATATTCTTCTTAAACTAATCCAAGCAGCCGATTATGACGTGGAAAAAGCGGAAAAAGGAATTATTTATATCGATGAGATTGATAAAGTAGCAAGAAAGTCTGAAAACCCATCAATTACAAGAGACGTTTCAGGTGAAGGTGTACAACAAGCTTTACTTAAGATTCTGGAGGGGACGGTTGCAAGTGTACCACCACAGGGCGGACGCAAACATCCACATCAAGAATTCATCCAAATCGATACGACAAATATCCTATTTATCGTAGGAGGAGCCTTTGACGGAATTGATCAAGTAATTAAGCGCCGTCTTGGTAAGAAAGTTATCGGGTTTGGAGCGAACGAACAACAAGAAGATTTGGACATGGGTGCACTGCTTTCCAAAATTTTACCAGAAGACTTGCTTCGCTATGGATTAATTCCCGAATTCATTGGTCGTATTCCGGTTATCTCCAGCTTAACACCATTGGATGAGGATGCCCTTATTCAAATTCTGACAAAACCTAAGAATGCGCTCGTGAAACAATATGAGAAGCTATTTGAAATGGATGATGTGGAACTGGAGATGGAGGAAGCTGCTCTACGTGAGATTGCGAAGAAGGCAATCGAACGGAAGACAGGTGCCCGGGGTCTTCGTTCCATCATTGAAGGGCTTGTACTTGATGTTATGTTCGAGCTTCCTTCCCGTGAAGATATTACGAAATGTATTATAACAGAGGATACGGTGAAAGAAGAACATGGCAGTCCCAAGCTTGTATTCCGTGACGGTACGGTAATTGAAGGAAATGAGAATTTACCAAAAGAAAGTGCATAATGTGAAGTAGAACATTTTTGCGATAATGGAGACTGGCTGCTTAAAAGATGCTCTCGTCTGTTTGAAGAGCCTATTAGCAGTAAGTCTCCATTTCTGTATGTATAAATAGGATATTGGGGAATAGTACTTACTACAACATGTAAATCAACTAACTATTTTTTTCGGTTGAACGGATTAACATAGAGATATACATATTCATTTTGGAGGTCGTTATCATGGTTAACAAAATAAAGAAAGTCCCCCTCCTGCCTTTACGCGGTTTAATTGTGTTTCCATCCATGGTTTTACATCTGGATGTTGGAAGAGATAAATCGATCGCAGCTCTGGAGAAAGCAATGGTTGATGATCAACTTATATTCCTGGCTGCACAGAAAAAAACGAGCATTGATCAGCCAAAAATAGATGAGATATACCGAATTGGTACACTTGCAAAGGTCAACCAAATGCTGAAGATGCCTAATGGCACGTTGCGTGTATTGGTAGAAGGACTGGACCGTTATGAAATTGTCCGCACGATCGATGAAGAAGACGAGTTCTTAGTAGAAATTGCACAACTTGAAGAAGTGCATGCAGATCAGACGGAAGAAGAGGCACTCATGCGTGCACTACTTGAACAATTTGAGCAGTATACAAAGCTTTCCAGGAAAGTGTCTAGTGCAACAGCAAAGTCAGTTGTGGATATGGAGGACCCGGCACGGGCCGCTGATATTATTAGCTCGCACTTATCCATTAAGTTAAAGGAAAAACAGACATTATTAGAAATGACGAATGTCACCGAACGTATGCAACACATCATTAGCTTAATTACGAATGAAAAGAAAGTACTAAGCATCGAAAAGAAAATCGGTGAACGAGTTAAAACATCCATGGAGAAAACGCAGAAAGAATATTATTTGCGTGAACAATTAAAAGCAATTCAAAAAGAACTCGGTGATAGAGATGGTAAATCCGGTGAAGTCAGTGAATTAAGAGAAAAAATTGACGAATCCGATATGCCGGAACATATTTACGAAATTGCCCTTAAAGAACTAAGCCGTTACGAGAAAGTACCACAAAGCTCTGGAGAAAGCTCTGTCATTCGCAATTATTTGGATTGGTTATTAGATCTGCCATGGACAAAACAAACGCAAGATACAATTGATATTAATGAAGCTGAAAAAGTATTAAATGAAGGCCATTACGGACTGGAGAAAGTAAAAGAACGCATCTTGGAATATCTAGCTGTCCAAAAGCTGACGAACTCTCTAAAAGGTCCAATTCTTTGTCTAGTTGGGCCGCCTGGTGTTGGGAAAACATCCCTTGCACGTTCCATTGCTCAGTCCGTAAATCGAAATTTCGTGCGTATTTCCCTTGGTGGAGTGAGGGATGAAGCGGAAATAAGAGGTCACCGAAGGACTTATATTGGTGCAATGCCAGGCCGGATTATCCAAGGAATGAAGAAGGCAGGTACTATAAATCCGGTATTTTTACTCGATGAAATTGATAAGATGTCAAATGACTTCCGCGGGGATCCCTCCGCTGCAATGCTCGAAGTATTAGACCCAGAGCAGAACAATAGTTACAGTGATCATTTTATCGAAGAAACATATGATTTATCGAAAGTATTATTTATTGCAACGGCAAATAATGTGAATAGTATTCCTGGTCCGCTTTTAGACCGGATGGAATTAATTTCTCTTTCGGGCTATACGGAAGTGGAAAAGCTCCATATCGCAAAAGAACACTTATTGCCAAAACAAGTTAAAGAAAACGGATTAAAACCATCCAATTTACAAATTAGAGATGAAGCGCTCCTGCAAATTGTAAGAACTTATACTAGGGAAGCGGGCGTCCGTAATCTGGAAAGACAACTTGCTAAAGTTTGTCGTAAAGCAGCCAAAATTATTATTTCTGGTGAGAAGAAAAGAGTAGTCGTCACGGTCAAGAATTTAGAGGATTTCCTAGAGAAACCATTATACCGTTATGGTTTAATGGAAGTGGTAGACCAAGTCGGTGCTGCAACCGGTCTTGCTTATACATCAGCAGGTGGCGATATCTTATCTATTGAAGTATCCCATTATCCTGGAAAAGGTAAATTAATTTTAACTGGTAAGCTAGGTGAAGTGATGCAGGAATCTGCTCAAGCTGCTTCCAGTTATGTCCGCTCCCGTGCCAAGGAACTGCACATCCCTGCTGACTTTTATGAGAAGTTTGATATTCATATCCACGTGCCAGAAGGAGCCACGCCAAAAGATGGGCCTTCAGCGGGAATTACCATTGCAACGGCACTTGTCTCGTCACTTACTGGACGAGCTGTTCGGAAAGAGGTTGGAATGACTGGGGAAATAACACTACGGGGAAGAGTACTTCCTATCGGCGGCTTAAAAGAAAAATCATTAAGTGCACACCGGGCTGGCTTAACGACAATCATTATTCCGAAAGAAAATGAGAAGGACATTGCCTCTATTCCAGAAAGTGTACAACAGAATGTAACATTTATCCCGGTTAGTCATTTAGATGAAGTATTGGAAATCGCATTAGTGGAGGAAGAAAATGAAAATCAATCAAGCGGAAATCGTAATTAGTGCGGTCACGAAGAAGCAATACCCGGAGGAAGGCTTATCTGAGATCGCTTTAGCGGGACGTTCGAATGTCGGAAAATCATCTTTTATCAATACATTGATTAATCGAAAAAACTTAGCTCGAACGTCACAAAAACCAGGAAAAACTCAAACGTTGAATTTTTATAAGTTAAATGAAGCTTTTTATTTTGTAGATGTGCCGGGCTATGGCTATGCAAAGGTATCCAAGAAAGAAAGAGAAAAATGGGGTAAAATGATGGATGAATATTTCCAGCAAAGAGAGAACTTGAAAGCAGTTGTTCTCGTCTGTGATGTCCGTCATGAACCGACAGACGCCGATGTCCAAATGTATGATTATCTAAAATATTATGAGCTTCCTGTCATTATCATCGCAACGAAACTTGATAAAGTAAAAAAATCAAAACAACATCAACATGTGAAAGTAGTAAAAGACACGTTTGAAGTTGATGCAGAAGATATTGTCATTCCCTTTTCAGCAGAAACAGGTGAAGGGAAAGACCAAGCTTGGCAAGCAATTAAACAATATTTATAAGGTTCACCTCCTCTTTCGGAAATTTCTACTTTAGCGTAAAGAGGAGGTCTTTCCTCTGAAATGACTCTACTTCTTTCTTAATAAGACAAAACCTAAGATGATTAGTGCGATTGGCCAATACCTTTCCACTAAAGCAATTACATCATATATCCAATAAAAATAGGAATGAAACGCGGTTGAGTATATAAATAATACCCCGATAGCAAGAAAGGCAATACCAGGGAGAAAGCCCGATTTCGTTTTAAAATAGCGAATTATAAAGGCTAAACCAATTATGATTAAATAAACTGCCCAATGATCAATCCAAAAATGATAATGAGCTGCTCCGTGTAAGTGGATCCCGATACCGAGAATAAGAATACCGGTGAAAATATGTTGATAACTGCGGGAACGGTAACTGTGAATCAAAAAGGCTAGTCCTATGATAATTAAAAGGGTTTGCCAAGAATAGAAATCAGTAATGATCGGTAGTTTCAATTCACGCAGCAGAAAAAATACGCCAATCCCAATTAATATGTAAGCAAGTAAAGGATTTTGTGTTCTCATCCATCTTCTCCTCTAACAAATAATAATCAATTTTAACATTACACCCTCAACCTTTGCACCTGTAAATTAATCATACGAATCCTTTCATTCAGCGTAAGTGTGTGCAACCTTCTCCTGTAGGTCCGCAGTCCAGACACCTCTCGCTTTCCGCAGGCGGCTGGTGAGCCTCCTCGGGCTGTCGCCCTGCGGGGTCTCACCTATGCCTTTCGACGAACAGGAAGTTCTAATGCCGGCGTTGGTCACAGGACGTGACCGTTCTTAGCCGGCCTCCTGCAGGAGTCTCGAGGTGTCTGGACTGCTCCGAGG
>NZ_WOWT01000050.1:0-15466 GCF_009746545.1 Oceanobacillus sp. AG | reverse complement strand
AATTAAAAAACTCCCCTCTATTAATATGAAAAAAACTTAGCACATTATAGCAGGGAAGTCTATTTTTAATCTGGAGGAATTTGAACAATTAGCAAGTGTTTTAGATGGAACAATGTGGAGCTTTACACTAATTGAGCTTCAATCTTTTTATCGTAAAGAGGTAGATTGGCTCTTTTTCAGCTTGTTCTTTCAACCATTGTTCGCGCTCTTCTTTGGATTTGCGTCCGCGTTTTTTAGGTTTAGGCTTTGGCTTTTCTTCTTTTGGTGGTGCTTGATCCCTAGCTTCAAAGTGTGTAGCGTCAATGGCAATCGTGTCATCCATAATAAAACCCTCTGAAATAGCTTGAAGGACTACCTTTTCTTGAACCTTTTCCAGGATATTGGATTCACTTAGCTTGGTTAAAAGCCGAGAATAAGACGCTTCAGAAGGGACATCGTCAGAAACGAGAAATCCACAATTCAGCTTGAAAGCAATGTCTTCATTCAGTCGTTTAACCAGGTCTTTAATGGTGGGAATTCGTTCCACGTATCGAACAAAAACGGAAATAATCATGGCACCATAATTTAGCTCTTCAGGCGCACCAAAACGTGATTTCTTAGTTACTGCATGGTAAATTGCATCTAAATCTATCGCAGAAATAATCGCTTCATATTTTTGGGTAGGTTCCATGTCGTATAATTCTTGGATGCCAAATAGGCTATATTGTCGTATAATGGTCATAAGAAGCACTCCTTCAGTCTTTTTATAGTTTTGTGGATATTACCATTATACAAGATTTGGGGAGGTGCTTCTTTTTTCATCTCTCAAAACCGATGGGAGACAAGCGGTAAGAATTATGAAATTCATTCTTAGGAATAAAAGTTGTTTTGTCCGTTAAACTGGACTGATAATAATGTGCTAGTTTTTGCTCTTAAGTATAACTGTCAGTACGAAAACCGAACGGACAAATTTCCAAGTGTCCTTTTATTTACTATTTATGAAAGTTATTTTCGTGATACTAGCAATGGTCTGACAAAAGGATCTACAATAATCATAACTAAATCATTTTAACAATATACAAAAAAACCTCTTTACTCCTACCTAGACCTAGCTAATTATTAAAATAATTATTGAAAAGGGAATAATTAGGATATCTTATTTTAGATCATAACATATATTCAAACTGTATTTACCGCAAAAATCCCCTAAATTTTTGTTTGCGGTATTCCGAAAATTTTAAAGTCTAGTTTGTGGAATCTCCTAAATATTTAAATTTGACTTTTTCTCAAAAGTTTAACTTAATCGTATATGTGCCGGTATTTAAGACTAATTATAATTCTGTATACCTAATATAATTGACTCTTTTGTAATGATAAAAAATCCCTGATTTTATTATAATATATGGTATGGTAGATATTAGGGGGGATTATAATGCAAAGAGAGAAATTAGTAAATATGGCAAAAAAAATGATAAATGAAGGATTTATGGAAAAAAGTATAAAAACCGAAATAAATCATTATATTGAATACAAATTTAACGAATCCTTAAATTTTGCCAAAATTACTGAAATTCATTTTGATATCTTCAGAGAAGATAAAAACAATATATATAAATTGAAGGCAATGACTATCATAGAATTAATTATTCTAGCCTCTGATATTATGGATGATATACAAGATAAAGATGCCCATAAGGATATACCATGGAGTAAAATAGATGAAGCTTATAGTTTTAATATTATTGTTGGAATCTTACTTATATGTCTAAATGAAGTTGATACAATAGGGGATAAAAGTGATACTGAATGGTTGAAAAATAATATATATCAATTTCTTTTACAAGCCATAAGCGGCCAACAGATAGATTTAAAAAATGAGCTGTTGACTGAAGCTGATTATTTACATATGTGCTATTTAAAGTCAGGCTCTTTAATTGCTTTAGCATGTTTGCTAGGTGCAATTAATGTAGATAATCGAGTAAAGAAAATAATAAGTGAATATGCTAATTACTTAGGAGTCATTTTTCAATTAAGAAATGATGTTGCTGATTTGAAGAATGGATTCATTAAAAATGATCTATTACTCAAAAAAAGAACATTACCGATTTTATACTATTTAAACACAAATGATAAAGTGTATGAAAATATTCAAGATTATTATTTTAATAGCTTATCAAATAAAGATCCTTCAACGATTCATCAAGATTTGATGAGCAAGGACGCATTGCTTTATTGTTCAATTGTAGAAAGTATATTTATCCGCAAATATGAAAGAATTATTGATCAATTTAATCTATCCAAAAGTAAGAAAGACTTGTTATTAAATATTATTTCTATAGGAAAAGAATAATTAAAGTAAACAAAAGGATAAAAAAAGCACTAGAGGGCATTATTTTTTCAACTCTAGTGCTTTTTTAATAGGAAAAGCCATTCTACTTAGTTTAGAATAATTTTACTTCCAGAGACATATTATCTATTTACGTACTATAAAAACTTAAAACTAATAGTATTAAAACTTCTAAGACAACTAAATAAATCATATATCTACCATATTTAAAAGTATCTTCATCATAGTTTTTGCCACTTTTGAAAGTCCATAAGAATAAGCCCAAAACAGTAATTGCAAGAACAATCTTAATAATGGTTAAAATTGACATGCTATTTAATCATCCATTCCTAACAGAGTTTTTATTAAGCATTTCTGCATTGCCATCCGTATATTAATTTCCCCTCGAGTACAATTTTTTTACTGCACTTTTCGTTTGAGAGCTTACATTGGACTATTAAAGTAGCAAGATAGAAATGTCTTACAATTACCCTACCTAGATTCTACCATCTTTTTTAACAGTATTTTCCCTAAGAAAACCCTAAACATTTTTCATGTATCTTTTGCGGTTTTCCGTAATATACTTCAATAATATTTAAGGGATACGGTGCTAATAAATAAGGATTTTTTTATGATATTATATACTAAGGAAGTAGATAAAAGTGTAACCAGATTTAATAAGAGGGGGTTTGGAAGATTAAGATAAGGATTAATAGTTATTGTTATTTTAAGATAGCCGAAATGTGTGAGGGTATAAGTACGTAAATTTAGGTATCTCATCAAATCCTAATAGGTTACTAAAATCATTAAGATTTGATGAGAATGGACAGTCAACTTAATTTCCTGTTCTAATTATATGGATATAGCATAGTTAAGCATTGGATGCCAGTAAAATTAAGATATACTTTAGCTTCAATTTAGATGTTTTTATAAGGTTTCCATGTAGTAGAGGTAAGCGAATTAAGAAATGTAGTAACATTATTTTCTTTTACAGAATCTTTAATAATAGCAATATCTTCAGATGAAAGATTTAATTCTGTATTAAATTTTACATTATTACTAGCGAATGTTGACTTGTCATACTGTGCTTTTTTTCCTAATTGTTGTTGAACGATTTGCATAATCATACTTTCACCTCCTCTCTAAAGAACGTTGGTGTAAAAGGAGTGGAAATTTAATGCTAAAATTAGATAAATACAAAGTAGTAAAATTATTATTTTATTTACTGCATATCTATTTATTGTGTAGAGTTTTTTATTATAATGATCATAATATCAAATGGGAAATTATGTATTTACCATGTATCTTTTCAGCAGTTATTTCCATCTTTACTTATATGATATACACACAAAGCAGCAAAAAGTCTAGTCATTTCTTAATTTACTTTTTATTAACAGGCTCTATTACATATTTTACAGCCTTTCTGCAATCAACAGAGATTTATTTAGCTATCATAATATTCACTATTTGCTTCCAATTAAGTAGTTGGTTTTTCAATAAATTCATTACTGAAATTTTGTTTTACCGAAGAATTACTTACAGAAGAAAAATTAAAACAGAGAAAGTAAATCTATTACTTTTAATTATTGTTATTTGTTTGGAATTCAGTTCTATTTTCTTTAAACAACTATCAAGTATTATCAAAATTCTTTCTATAATTTACTTTTTAAGCAATATCCTTATTCCGCTATGCAGGATATTTTATTATTTATTACACTCTAATTATCAAGATAAATCTTTTTTACGTTGGATGGTAGGTATTCCGATATTTTCATTTGGGCCTTTTCTTTTTCTCTATGCAATACCTCTATTATTTGGTAAATCATGGATTGACCCCTTTATTACAACGTGGGCTTTTTTTGCTATTCCAATTGGATACACTTATTTAATTTTGGCAAAAAGCCTTTTAGATTTAAGGTTTATGGTTAATCGTTTCCTTTATTATCTCTGTCTAGCATTAATACCCTCATTTATTATTGCTTTAGTTTTAATTTGGTTTGGTTCTTTATTTGACTTTATTCACTTGATACAACTTTTTGGTATATTATTATTATTTAATGCGATATTTCTTTTACTAAAAGAAAAGATTGACTACTATTTTCGTTATGCTTTATTCCAGGATAAAAATAATATCATACAAGGGATAGAACAATTAATACAAAACTTAAAAAATGTCCTGAATCTTTCAGATTTAAATAGTTATGTTGCACAGGAAATAAACAAAATGTTTAATCCAGTTGAAGCAACTATCATTAAATATAATACCGATACAAATCAAATTGAAAGAGAACATTTAATTGGGAATTCTAACTTTGAGGATATCCCACTCCAAAACTTCAACGCAAAAAAAGATAAAATATTAATTGATTATGAGAACTATATTGGTTTTATTCTATCTAAACAATCAAAGACAATTCACTATTTATGGATAAAAAAACCCAAGAAACACATGCGTTTTCAAATTTATGAGAAATCTTGGTTGCTGATTTTTATTACTTATATTCGGCTTACCTATGAGAATATCTTGATTAACGAAACTTTTGTAACAAAAATAATGGAATCAAATGTTGAATTTTCTTCTTCCCAGTCTCGTTTTTTATTTCATATCGCAGAAATAGAAAGAAGAAGAATAGCAGATAATATTCATAATACAATCTTACAAGACCAAATATACATTTTCCGAAAGTTAGATACTCTTGCAGAAGAAAAGTATTCTGAATTAATACCTCTAAAGAATGAATTTAAGAAGGTTATTGACAGAACAAGAGCGACTTATATGGAAATTATACCTAACACTTTACTTAACAGTGGTTTATCTTCTTCTTTAGGTAAACTATTACATCAATCACAACATAAAGCTCCTTTTCGCTTAGATTACGAAGTTGAGTTAACAACTGATACATTCAATTATTACGAAAAATCATTAATAATTTATCGCGTAGTGGAAGAGTTGATAAATAACGCAATAAAACATTCTGGTGCAAAACGCGTATCGATTTATATATGGGAAACGGAGAAAAAATTATATATTGATTACCTAGATAATGGTAAAGGTTTTGATGATAAAGAAGCACTTGATACAGAGCAAATAGGACTTAAAAGTATTAATGAGCGAATTAAGAGTCTAAATGGTACCATTGAGTTTATTACAAATTCACCGAAAAATGTTCAAATTTATATAACAATACCGGGGTGATACAATGTTGAAAATTCTAATTGTTGATGATCACTATTTAGTAGGCGAAGGGACAAAAACTATGTTAGAAAGCGAGGGGGAAATTTCTGCAAAATATGTATCTACGGGAAAAGAAGCTTTATCATTAAATGAAGTTTTCGATATTTACATTGTTGATATCAAAATGCCTGATATGACAGGAATCGAATTATCAAAAGAATTACTTAAAAAAAATGAAAAGCAAAAAATTATACTATATACAGGTTTTGCTGATCAAGAATGCTTAGAATTATTTACCGAAATTGGAGTCAGTGGTATTATAAGTAAAACGGCAACAAAGTCTGAATTAATTCAACTAATTCATAAGGTATTAACTGACCAAACTATTATTCCTTTATCAATTTTCAAAGAAAAGAATAAAAATATTAACGAAGAGAGTCATGGATTATCTGAAAGAGACTTAGTTATTTTAAAAGCTATTTCTGAAGGGTTAACCAATAAAGAAATAGCTGAAAAGTTATTTTTATCTGATAGAACAATAGAGCATCGATTATCAAAAATATATAAAGCTTTAGGAGTGAAAACAAGAGGGGAAGCAATAACTAGAGCAATACAACTTAAATTATTAGAAATTAAAAAATGATTATGTAAGTATCATTATCCTAACTGATAGGTTATTGCCAGCAATCCACCTCGATTGCCTTAGACTCACAGATTATCGCTCGTTTCTAAAAAAAGTCATGGCGTATGAATCGAGTGGCTCATCATCCTTAGAACATATCTGATTTTTTAGTTTATACTGCACAGCGCTATCTTCTGTGCTTTCTTTGTCAAAGAACAAATATATGATTATGGTATCCTTTCGTAACAGGAGAGGTAGATCTCAGACTTGGTGATAAGATTGCCTTCCACGATGGGGAAGGATCAACATATAGTGTTACGATTACTGAGTTAGAAAAGCCATATTTATATGGCTTGCGTGAAATTGATGATCTAATAAACATTTCATTACAGTAGGATAATGGGTGTAGAATAATCTTTGCTCACACTTTGGCAGATTATACCGCAGCGCACTAGCGTTGCATAAAGTTTTTCTACAAATGTCAAGAAAAATATTTAGTTGGAACATTAGGAATAATGGGAGTTTTCACTACAAAAGTCTATAAAAAACCTTATAATAAGGGAATGGTAGTCCTGTCCAAATCCCAAATTATAAGGAGAACTCATGGACAATCATACCATAAAAACTGTATTCAAGGAATACATTCATCCATTAGATTCAAAAGTCATTCAAAAAATGGTTGATCACGCTGGACTTGATAAGTATGTTAAAAAGCTAGATATACTAACTTTTACGAATGCTTTTATCTATGCGCAACTGAAAAATTTAGATAGTTTAAAACGAATAAGCAATACGATTAAACGCAAGAAAACAGTTCAAAGGCTGGTAGGTATTGAAAGTATTAGTAAGTCACAGCTTTCTCGAAAAAACAGAGACATTCCACACGAAATTTTTGAAGTAATTTTACATCATTTAATTCAGAAGTTGCACCATATACTTGGACCAAGAATGGTAAGTAAGGAACTTGGTAAACTTCATTTGATTGATTCATCAACGATATCCATGTGTCTCAGTCAATATGAATGGGCAGATTTTCGAGAAACAAAAGCTGGCGTGAAGATGCATACTTCCATTTCCTTTTGCAATGGCATTTCTTATCCAAATAAAGTAAATCTCAGTCCGGCAAGACCTGCGGATGAAACGCAGCTGGATGCACTGATTATAGCGGATAAAAAAGTACTACATGTGTTCGACCGTGGCTATTTCAACTTTGAAAAGTTTGAAGCCTATTCGAAAGCTGGTATTCGTTTTGTGACACGAATTAAATCAAATACTGTTGTGCATGTCATCGAGGAAATGCCGGCTGACGATACTTCTCCAATCACTCGACATGCGATTATAAAGATTGGAAACATGAAGCATGAACTGCAATTAGTAGAGACCCGAGATAGTGAAGGGAATCAAATTAGAATCGTGTGTAATGATGCAAAGGTGAGTGCACAGGAAATAAGCGACCTTTACCGAAATCGTTGGCAAATTGAATTATTTTTCAAATGGGTAAAGCAACACCTTGTAATCAAAAAGTTGTATGGAAAAAGTGAAAATGCCGTATACAATCAGCTCTATCTAGCGATGATCACGTACTGTTTAACACTGCTTATGAAGAACAGAATAAGCTATAAAGGCACACTACTAGAGATGCTTCACTGGATTCGTGATTGCTGGGATAAATCAATGACGAATTTTATTTCCGAAGTGTTTAAACCACCTGAAGGCACATCTAGAGGACGACGGCGGCAAGAACACGAACGTATCTTTGAAGAAACCCTAGCACAATATGAATTAGGAGAGATTTTTTATTTAGATAACTTGGTTTATGATCCACTCATTTAAATAGTATATAAAATTCAAAAATGGATGAAGGGCTACCTTTAAACCCTCGTTGTTCTTTTTTAATTTTATAGAAGGAATATATGACAGAATATTCTCCTGATTAAGCCGGGTAGCTAATCAAGATGGTTGACTTTCAGAAATAGTTTTAATGCAACGCTAGTGTGGATCATTGAACATATTTACATATTTTGGATCTAAGTCCATATAGTTAAATTTCCAACCGAATGATGGTGACATAAATCCAACACTTAACATACGGTTTGCATAGTGAATTGATTTTTCTTTAAATTCTTTCCCCCATCGTGGTGTATCTTGTGGTACCGGGTTGGAACCAATTGGTCCTGAGCCACGTTGACGAATTTCACAAATTCCTCCACCGATAAAGTCTAAGTTGGAATTATCGATATTGTCACTATCGAGGTCACTAAATGTCCCCCCCTAAAGCACCTGCCCCCATAAATAAGTTGAACTTTTCATTCTCAAAGAAACCAGTCGCACTTCCACCTGGAGATGCTAATCCGGCAGAGTTTTTACCAATAACTCCTTCTCCTGTTTGCGGATCATAAGGTTTTCCAATTTCCGAAAGTAACATTAAGTGTGTGTTAGAAATAGTATAACCAGCCAGAATAACTACGTCAGCAGGTTGCTCATATTCAATTCCCGTACGCATGTCTACATATAAAATACCGGAAGCCTTCCCGTCTTTATGTATCACACGCCGATAGGAATCTGTACGTAATTCAAAGTTACCTGTTTTTATAGCTGTAGGAATAACTGTTGCAATTGGGTCTGATTTCGCACCAAAGTCACAACCATACATCATACAGAATGAACAATATTGGCAAGCATTAATGGTTTCTCCATCTGGATTTTCATATTGCTCAGAAAGGTTAGCAGACGGTATCATAATTGGGTGGTATCCTAATTTGGATGCTGCTTTTTTAAATAATTTTACTGGATATGAAGGACGCATTGGACCTGTAGGATAGCTATCGCTACGTGGTGGGCCCATAGGGTCCTCTTCACCAGATGTACCCGCTGTTTTTTCTAATTGGTCAAAGTAAGGTTCCAACTCATCATATGATATCCCCATATCTTGTAAATTCATATCTTCTGGAATTTTATCTTCTTCATATTTTTCAATCGTAATAGAGCGTGCTTGAAGGTCAAATTTACGTCCACGCTGAGTAACACCTGACCAGTGGGCACTACTTCCCCCCAACGTTGTTTCCTTCAAAGTTCTCTCTCTGTGTTCGAAGCGGGAATGCTTCCTCATCTAAACTGCCACGTGCTGTGATAGTTGAAATAGAGTTATCTGTCATAATTTCATAACGAGATGCATACAGCAGCTCATCTTTAGAGCCGACGAAATCATTATGGTCATGATCTTTCCCTCGTTCCAGAGCTACTACTTTATATCCCTTTTTTGCTAGTTCAGCTGAAGGAATTCCACCAGCCCAACCTGTACCAACTACGACAACATCTACTTTGTCTAATTTTATAGCCATAACATTCCTCCTACTTTATTACGTTATCTGTGTTTAACTCTGATAATCTTTTGAACTCATTTGTTCAATGATTTGGAACTCCTCTTCTTCGATTAAGTCACTATAACCCGCACGAATTCCGGGATGTTCTTTCATTTTCCACCTCATCATGTTCTTGTTTCCACCGTAAAGCGGATCAGCATATGCTCCTTCAATCGTCATTTGACGTAATAAGTTAAAGAATGTCGAGCCTTTAACACTACGTAATTCAATTTCTCCAGCTTCCATTGCTGTTAGTATCTCGTCTTGTTGTTCACCTTCTAAATCAAAAAACTCTGCATCATAGGTTTTTAAACTTTCGTCATTCAACTTTCGAACACCTTCAATAAATACTTCGCCACGTGTCATTAACGTTTGATAAGACGAATCAACTTTTACTTTTTGAACAGGACCTTTCATATAGTCAAATTTATTCGAACCATACGAACCTGCTAGTTGTTTATCAATGAAATAAGGGACACCTAATTTAATTGCTCCTGGGCCATTCTCATCTTCTGGAAATATCCGTTCTGTTACAAAACTAAGAACGTCAAAGTCTTTTTTCTGTTTAAAAAAGAGACGTGCTTCACTGTAATCAATGGCTTCTTCCTTAATTACTTCTTCTGTTGTTTCCTTTGTTTGGAACGGAATTGAATAATCCACCTAATACTGCCCCTCCAATCACGCCACCAGCCGCTATTCCACTCGTTCTAAGAAATTTCCTTCTAGAAGTATCCACAGCTACTTTAGATTCAGACAACGACTTTTCATCTTGATTATCTTCTCTCTTTTTGTCAGACATCGTTCTTTTCCCTCCCCTATATCATTTATGCATGACATGATTTTAAGCCATCACTTCAGGGCTTCTTCCTTAATCATTGAAGTGCAGCTTGTTAACAACTTATTCTCTCCCAAATGAATGGCTTTTTAGGAACGGTTCTTTCCCTCTATCTATATTTAAGCTATTAGAAAAATATTCGAAAAAGAGTGGCACTCATTACTAAAACAGGCTGTCTCACCATAAATGAGATAGCCTGTATACGTAAATATATCAATGTTTTTATTAAGACTGCTTCGAGAACTGTGGTGCACGACGAGCGCCTTTAAGACCGTATTTCTTACGCTCTTTTGTTCTGGTTATATATGGTTTTGTATAGATTAATATAAAAATAAGGATACGCTTGATTTGATTGGTTTTGAGGAAGTTTTGATTCTATAAACTTCTACAGTTTTTTATATTTTTTCAAGTCAGTTTCCATTCAGTACATTCATTTTACATTCACTGATTCAAAATTACATTCACTTTCAAAGCGTTGATACACAAGGTTTTAACGGCATTTGCAAGTCATCTTTTCGAATTTGTTTACTTGATTGTTTTTAAGTCTATTTTCCGCTTCACTTTCCTCCGGATGGAATGAATCACAAACGTGGAATGACAAGAACAATTGTAACTTTGGAATTATGTTTGATCAAAAAGTTGATTACAGCCATTGAAATGTACCACCTCTGACATAGTTTTTACCACTGAATGACACGGAATGTACCAGTAAATGACAAGTGATATCACTTCTCATTTTCTAAATGATTAAAAGTAAAAAAACATAGGTATATTCAATTTCCTCATTTGCTTCGTTAACATGTACAATTGCAATACAAGAAAGGACACTTTCTCAAGGAAAGCGCCCTTTAACGGAAAATTTGATTTCAAGATAAGTTTTTCTCTATAGCTATAACTTCCCTTGCTGCTTCTATGAAAGATAAAATAATTGGTGAAAGCCACTTGTCTTTATGCCATGCCATATGTGTATATACGTGCAAGTCCGGAATTTGCCATGGAAGAGCAATAAGTTCACCCCGTTCAACTTCGGCTTCCACTGTTATTTCCGGAAGAAAGGCAATGCCGATTCTCGAAATTGCACATTGTTTAATGGCTTCGGCATTTTGAAACTCTAAATAAGTAATATCATCAATGCCTTTTTTCTCAAATGACCGGTCAAACATGGTTCGATAGGTACAACCTTTTTCATTGACCAGGAACACTTCTCCGTGAAAATCTTCCAGCTGTAGTACAGTTAGTTTCGCGAGAGGATGATCAGGAGCGACGAAAAAGCGGAAAGTTTCTTCCAGCAACGGTTCCACTGTAAGCCCAGTTGAGAGAATGGTTTCGTCCAGCATAAAGACGACATCCGCGGTTCCCTCAAAGAGAGTTTGCTTGAGTTCCTGATTTGGAACAGAGCGGAAGATGAGACGAACACTTGGATAGCGCGAACGAAATAGCTGGAAGACAGCTGGAAGCCTATAGGCGCAAAGAACCTCGTTGGCACTTATCGTTAAGGTACCGGTTAGATTTTCATTATCGTGAACGGCACTGCGAGCTTCGTCCAACTTGTCTAGAACACCTTGGACATGAGTTAAAAAGCGCTTACCCGCAGTTGTGAGTATGAGTTGTTTGCCCAATCTGTCAAAGAGACGAACGCCAAGCTCTTCCTCCAATGCTTTTATTTGCATCGTGACGTTGGAAGGGACGTAGTTCAGCACTTCCGCAGCCCGACTGAAATTTAAAGTTGAAGCAACCGTGTGGAACGTATTCAGTTGGCGTAATTCCATCGTACTACCTCCTCTCACTTTCAATATTATTGAATATTACTATGAATTTTATTCACTTTATTTGAGGTTATCACAGGTTTATACTAACAACAAGAAATACATTTTGGATTTCACTTTGAAAGGAGCAACAATACAATGGATTACGAAATTTTTGATTTGGGTGATGTTTCCTTGCAATCAGGAGTAACATTGCCGAACGCTTTTCTTGCTTATAAGACTTACGGGAAATTGAATGAAAAGAAAGATAATGTCATCATCTATCCAACTGCTTTTGGCGACCAACATGTTCAGAATGAATGGCTAATTGGAAATGGCATGGCACTAGATCCGCAGAAATATTTCATTATTGTTCCAAATCTTCTGGGAAACGGATTATCTTCGTCTCCTAGTAACACGCCTCCTCCATTTGACAAGGCTAATTTTCCGCAAGTAACCATATATGACAACGTAAAATTACAATATCGGTTGGTGACCGAAAAATTCGGCATTCAAAAGATTGCGCTCGTAGTTGGATGGTCAATGGGAGGCATTCAATCATTCCAATGGGGGGCAAGTTACCCCGACATGGTGGAACGAATTGCACCTTTCTGCGGAGGTGCAAAGACTTGGCCGCAAACGTATGTGGTCCTGGACGGAATGAAAGCTGCCCTTATGGCTACAATTGGCTTCGATTCAAGTAAACTAAACCAATTGACTTCTGAAGACATGCGTGCTGTTGGCCGAGTCTATGCGGGATGGGGCTTATCACAAGACTATTATAGAGAGGGACTTTATCGAGAAATGGGATTTGATTCATTGGAAGATTTTGTGTCTGGCGTCTATGAAAATAGCTTTATGAAAATGGATCCGCACAATTTCCTAGCTATGTTATGGACAGGCCAATTTGCAGATATTAGTGCAAACCCCGCCTATAACGGAAATTTCAATGAGGCTCTCAAAAGCATTAATGCATTTGCCTGCGTCATGCCAGGGATTACGGATCTCTTCTGCACTGCGGACGATAACGAATACGAGGTTAAGCTTATACCTAATGCTGTTTTTAATCCTATCGAGTCGATTTGGGGCCATTTTGCCGGTCGCGGAATGAACAGTGCCGATAATAAATTTATTGATGACAACCTAAAGCGCTTGTTGGCGATTAGTACAAACGAATAAATCATCATTAGCATTGGATGACAGCTCCGCTGGTACTACCCCGAAACCCAATATATCAAAGACGGTCTTTTTCTCGTATCGATGAGATTTTCGCCCATTTCGCTGTAGGTGGTTGAACAGGCGAAGTTATCAAAAGGTAAAGGGAGAGTAATGAGTAAGATTCAGTATGTAAGAGTGAAAGTAAGACTAATTTTACTTATATGGATAACTATATTTTTTGAAAGGGGTTAGTTTAATGAAATCAAGGAACATAATTTTTAGTACTTTTAAAAAAATTGTACCTGTCCTACTTCTCTCATGTGTAACCCTTGTAGGTTGTTCAGAGGATAACACCCATTCCGCTCAACCTAAGCAAAAAAAACAAGAAACCGCAATTAAAGATGATTTTGCCAAACTTGAGGATAAATTTGATTCTAAACTTGGTGTCTTTGCGTTGGATACTGGTACAAACCAAACCGTAGTCTATCACCCAGATGAGCGTTTTGCATATGCATCTACTCATAAGGCTCTAGCTGTAGGAGCACTTTTACAACAGAAATCAATAGAAGACCTTAATCAAAGAATTACCTATACACGCGATGATCTTGTCAATTATAATCCGATTACAGAAAAGCATGTTGATACAGGGATGACTCTTAAGGAGCTTGCTGATGCTTCTATTAGATACAGTGACAATACTGCGGCGAACCTTATACTTAAGGAACTGGGGGGACCGACTGGATTTAAGAAAATACTGGATGAGATTGGTGATAATGTTACTAATCCTGAGCGATATGAGCCAGAGTTAAACGAAGTTAATCCAGGTGAAACTTATGATACAAGTACACCAAGAGCACTTGCTACTAGTCTTCAGGCTTTTACATTGGGAGATACACTTCCAGCTGAGAAACGTGAACTTTTAATCGATTGGATGAAAAGAAATACGACTGGAGATGCGTTAATTCGTGCTGGAGTTCCGAAAGGTTGGGAAGTGGCTGATAAGACTGGATCAGGATCATATGGTACGAGAAATGACATTGGAATCATTTGGCCACCAAAAGGAGATCCTATTGTTCTTGCTGTACTTTCAAGTCGCGATAAAAAGGATGCAGATTATAATGACAAGCTTATTGCTGAGGCAACAAAAGAAGTAATTAAGGCTCTTAAAGTCAAAAATAAATAGGAAATGATTGATAAAAAAGGTTACGTTAAGTAGCCTTTTTTTATTAGATTAATTCCTATAAATGTTAACTAGGTTTGTATATGATATGCATTTATCAATATACAAAAAGGTCTTAGCCGAAATCGTTAATTTATCAACCATGTATAAAATCCTACATAATCGATAAAAATGAACAAACCCTTGATAGATATGGGTTTATGGTTTTTGCAAACTTCATATAGTTAACTTTATGTTTTGACATCTATAACTTTTGATGATGGAATCAATTTCATAATTGCTCTTTTTAAAAATACAAAGACGTACAGAATTTCTAAATTGTATTTTTAAAAACAGAAATCATGCAGTTTGTGATGGATTTAATTGCGCATCGATACGATCTGCGGCGAGCTTTGATGCATTATAAACAAGGGTTACCATGTCAAAATGGACTTTTGCACGCTTTCCCGTACGATAACGAACATTGTCCAACTGAAACCATTCTTTAAGATAGGCGTTCACGCGTTCTACAGCGGTGCGACGTTTGTAAATATTGTCCCATGCTTTGGAACCGCGGGCTGGAACAGTATACTTCCGAAGGTCTTTCGTTATTTTCATTTTATAAACCTTTTGACAGATGCCTTCATTCGCCAAAGGACAGTCACTACATTCTTTTGGATTCGTGAATTTTAATGTTTCATATTTGGCATCAAAGCTATCGTAACGATAAGAATGCTCACGAAAACAGGTGGGGGCAAAGTGTTTGTCGTAACCTAGTAGTTCCCCTTCATTTCGTCTGTTGTATGCAATCACAGATTGTTGGCCCATTCGATGGACTTGCTCGTAAATCGGTTCAAAGTCATAGCCTGCATCCGCTGTCTGATGACGTAAATTCAATTGAGGAAAGCGTTCCTGAACGCTTTTAAGTAACGGAATGGCAGCCTTCCCATCATTTAGATTGCCTGATGAAAAGAGGGAATCCAAATATATTGACTGGATGTGCCAACGATTAAGTGAGCTTTGTAGCCAAACCAAAAAACATTTTTTCCTTCCGAGTTCTTCTTTACGCCCCATTTTGGGTCTATGGGAACTTCGGAACGCAACT
>NZ_WOWT01000049.1:0-16296 GCF_009746545.1 Oceanobacillus sp. AG | reverse complement strand
CCTTATCATAACGGAATAATTTCTTTTTAAAATAATCCTTTAGACCAGTTCAGTTGCCCGGCGGACGGTGACTCCTACGGGAAAAGCACGAGTCCAGACCTGAGCAGGAAGCGGTTTTCTTCCGAGGCAGACTAAGTTCGCCACGTCCTGTGGCAACGTCTGCATTAGCACGTCCTGTGCGTCGAGGCTTCGGCCGTGCCTTAGGATGCGCATCCGTCCGCCGGGCAACTGAACGGTAATTAGAACGCCAATATGATGAATGCACAAAACACTTACGCTGAATGAAAGAATAAGCACAAAAGTATATCCGTTATTTTTCTGTAGGGGGGATGATTCTAATCGATAATTGTCTATCGATTCGGGCTGAATTTATGATATACTCTAAAAACATACTTATGAATTAGATGTTTAGGAGGTTACAGAACATGTTGTGGAAGAAAAGGATTCTTATATTTGGATTATTGCTTATCATCTTATCGGCATGCAGCAGTGAAAGTACAGAAGAGAAGATACATACACACTTAGAGGAAACTGTCCTGCTGGAACAAGAGTTCGAGGCTCAACAAAGTGAGATTACCGAACTTGAAAAGCAAGAACAAGAAATTTATGCTAAAGTGATTGATCTAGGAATGGATGACTTCGAGGAAATTACGCAGCTCTCCCAAGATGCTATTACAATAATAGAAGAGCGCGGTGAAAAGATTGACACTGAACGCGAAAGTATAAACGGAGCAAAAGAGGAGTTCCAATCGATTGAAGCACTTCTTGAAGACCTTGAAGAAGGAGATGCTCAAACGAAGGGTGAGGAAATGTATCAGACAATGATAGAACGTTACGATACATATGATGAGCTTTATGAAGCGTATAAAGAGTCACTCAACTTGGAAACGGAATTGTATACATTGCTTCAGGAAGAAGAAGTGGAACAAGATGAATTAAATGAACAGATTGAAAAAATAAATGAAAAATATGAACAAATATTAACTGCGAACGATGCTTTTAATGAATTGACAGTCGAGTATAACAACTTGAAACAAGATTTTTATGAAGCAGCTAATATGGAAGTTACATTTGAAGAAGAATAAGATGATAAAACCTTATGTAGGCGGAACAGGATGCATAAGGTTTATTTTTTTGCCCATTTTATCTATATAGATTAAAATAGTCCTGTATTAGTCGTTTTTGCAAAACTGTAATGGAACAGCAATGTAAAGAAACATTGGGTTATAACATGGTTTATTGATTAGGCTTACATCGATAAGGGTAGAGTGAAGTTAAAGTGTTTGACCTATTGAGGAATTTAAGCTAATATTTAATAGTACACGATTTGTACTAGTTTTTTTGCGGAAATCTATATAACAGTTCCTTGGTGAGGATATTCACCATTAGTTGTTGCGCGTGAATGCAATGGGAGTGTTTGCTTCCGATGACAATATTTTATTAATAAAGGAGAGGTGACTACCTTGAAACATGTATTAAAAGATGTTGAGAGTAAGTTCGAAATGTTCCAGATTCTAAACGAAGATGGAGAAGTTGTTAATGAAAAGGCCATGCCTAAGTTATCTGATGATGAGCTAAAAGAGTTGATGCGTCGGATGGTTTACACACGAATTCTTGATCAACGTTCAATCGCACTTAACCGTCAAGGACGTTTAGGTTTCTATGCACCGACAGCGGGTCAGGAAGCTTCACAGTTAGCGAGTCATTTTGCGCTAGAGAAAGAAGACTTCATTTTACCAGGATATCGTGATGTACCACAGCTTATTTGGCATGGTTTACCACTGTATCAGGCATTCTTATTCTCGAAAGGTCATTTCCATGGAAACCAATACGAGGATGGCTTGAATGCATTAGCTCCGCAAATTATTATCGGTGCGCAGTACGTACAAGCTGCTGGTGTTGCACTTGGTATGAAATTACGTGGATCGAAAAATGTGGCGATTACTTATACTGGTGACGGTGGAACATCTCAAGGCGACTTCTATGAAGGTATCAACATGGCGGGTGCTTACCAAGCTCCGGCAATCTTTGTTGTTCAAAACAACCGCTTTGCAATCTCTGTACCGGTAGAAAAGCAAACGGCCGCGAAAACATTAGCGCAGAAAGCTGTGGCTGCTGGTATCGAAGGAATTCAAGTGGATGGAATGGACGTGCTTGCAGTTTATGCAGCAACTAAAGATGCGCGCGACCGTGCTGTTAAAGGTGAAGGTCCAACATTGATTGAGACATTGACATATCGTTTCGGTCCACACACGATGTCAGGTGACGATCCAACTCGTTATCGTTCCGAAGACTTGGATAAAGAGTGGGAGAAGAAAGATCCACTTGTACGTTTCCGTAAGTTCTTGGAAGGAAAGAAACTATGGAGCGAAGAAGACGAGAACAGAGTAATTGAAGAAGCAAGAGAAGATATCAAACAGGCGATTAAGAAAGCAGACCAATATCCGAAACAGAAAGTAACGGATTTAATTAATAATATGTATGAAGAGCTCCCACACAACTTACAGGAGCAGTTAGAATTTTATGAAGAAAAGGAGTCGAAATAAATCATGGCGCAAATGACAATGATTCAAGCAATTACAGACGCAATGCGTAACGAATTGAAGAATGATGAAAACGTACTTGTGTTCGGTGAAGACGTTGGACAAAACGGTGGAGTTTTCCGTGCGACAGAAGGATTGCAGGCAGAGTTTGGTGAAGAACGTGTATTTGATACTCCGCTTGCCGAGTCTGGTATCGGAGGACTTGCGATCGGTCTTACAACTCAAGGTTTTCGTCCAGTTCCGGAAATTCAATTTTTCGGCTTCTTATTTGAAGTAATGGACTCTATCAGCGGACAAATGGCTAGAATGCGTTACCGCTCTGGTGGTACGTACCAAGCTCCAATTACAGTTCGCGCACCATTTGGTGGAGGGGTTCACACACCTGAACTTCACGCGGACTCATTAGAAGGACTCGTTGCACAACAGCCAGGACTTAAAGTTGTCATTCCTTCCACTCCGTATGAAGCGAAAGGATTACTCATTTCTGCAATCCGTGATAATGATCCGGTAATTTTCCTGGAACATATGAAACTTTACCGTTCATTCCGTGAAGAAGTGCCGGAAGAAGAGTACACCGTTCCACTTGGAAAAGCAGCAGTGAAGCGCGAAGGTAAAGATGTTACATTAGTTGCCTACGGTGCAATGGTACACGCAGCGCTAAAAGCCGCTGATGAGCTTGCGGAAGATGGTATTGAAGCGGAAGTAATTGACTTACGTACGGTATCACCAATCGATTACGATACAATTCTTGCATCTGTTGAGAAGACAAACCGTGTCGTCGTTATCCAAGAAGCACAACGTCAAGCTGGAGTTGCAGCAAATGTAGTTGCGGAAATTCAAGAAAGAGCAATTCTGCACTTAGAAGCACCAGTATTACGTTTGACTGCTCCTGATACAGTATACCCGTTCTCAGAAGCGGAAGAAGTTTGGCTACCAAACCACAAAGATATTATAGAAAAAGTCAACCAAGTAATAAACTTCTAAAATCACCATAGGAGGTAGAGAAAATGGCATTTGAATTTAAATTTCCGGACATCGGTGAAGGAATCACGGAAGGCGAAATAGTAAAATGGTTCGTTAATGAAGGCGATGAGATTAGTGAAGACGATGTCCTTTGTGAAGTACAAAATGATAAAGCAGTTGTAGAAATTCCGGCACCAGTAGATGGTACAGTTAAGAAAATCTACGTTCAAGAAGGTGAAGTTGCGACAGTAGGAAATACTTTTGTTTCGTTTGATGCAGAGGGTTATGAGTCTGATGATAGTACGGAAGAAGGCCCTGCACAAACAGAGGAAGCAAAAGAAGAAGCGAAAACGGACAGCGCAAAACCAGCTCAAGCGGAAAGCGCAGATACAGACAGTGACGCAGTAGTCATCGCTATGCCTTCTGTGAGAAAACATGCACGTGAACAAGGCGTTAATATCAGAGAAGTTTCTGGAACAGGTAAGAATGGCCGTATTTTAAAAGAAGATATCGATGCGTTCGTAAGCGGAGATGCACAGCCAGCTGAAACTGTTACAGCAGAAACTGCCGAAGATACAAAAGCTGCTCCTAGTGCACAACAGGTTGCCGTTCCTGAAGGTGATTTCCCAGAAACACGCGAGAAAATGTCGAATATCCGTAAAGCTATTGCGAATGCAATGGTTAACTCGAAAACAAAAGCGCCTCATGTTACGTTAATGGACGAAATCGATGTAACAGAGCTTGTTGCACACCGTAAGAAATTTAAAGAAGTTGCAGCGGAGCAAGGTGTGAAACTAACATATCTTCCTTATGTTGTAAAAGCTTTAATTTCTGCATCGAAAAAATATCCTATCCTTAACTCTATTATCGATGATGCGACTGATGAGATTGTACAGAAACATTACTATAATATCGGTATTGCAGCTGACACGGATAGAGGATTGCTTGTTCCGGTTGTTAAGAATGCAGATAGAAAATCCATCTTTGAAATCTCGGCAGAAATCAACTCCTTGGCAGAAAAAGCTAGGGATGGTAAACTGAAACCTGAAGAGATGAGAGGAGCTTCGAACACAATTTCAAATATTGGTTCAGCTGGTGGACAATGGTTCACTCCAGTTCTAAACTACCCTGAAGCGGTTATTTTAGGAATTGGTAGAATTGCTGACAAGCCAATTGTACGTAACGGAGAAGTTGTTGTTGCTCCAGTACTTACATTATCTCTAAGCTTTGATCATCGTATCGTTGATGGTGCAACTGCACAACTTGCACTGAACCAAATTAAACGTGTACTAAATGATCCACAACTAATCATGATGGAGGCGTAAGAAGATGGTAGTAGGAGATTTTCCAGTAGAAGTAGACACACTTGTCGTTGGCGCTGGACCTGGGGGATATGTTGCTGCAATCCGTGCCGCTCAACTTGGACAGAAGGTAACAATTGTCGACAAAGGAGCGCTAGGCGGAGTTTGCTTAAACGTTGGATGTATTCCATCTAAGGCACTCATCACTGCTGGACAGAAGGCAGCTGAAGCACAAGGTATTGAAGAACTTGGTATTAAAGCAGAAAAAGTTTCTGTTGACTTTTCCAAAGTGCAAGAATGGAAAGACTCTGTCGTAAACAAACTTACGAGCGGTGTTGAAGGATTACTTAAAGGCAATAAAGTAGATATTGTAAGTGGTGAAGCATACTTTGTAGACAAAAACACTGCAAAGGTTATGGATGAAAAGAATTCACAAACGTATAAATTCAATAATTGCATCATTGCAACAGGATCTACACCAATTGAAATTCCAAGCTTCAAATTCTCTGATCGTGTACTTGATTCTACAGGTGCACTAAGCTTAAAAGAAATTCCTAAGAAGCTTGTTGTAATCGGTGGAGGTTATGTTGGAACGGAGCTAGGAACTGCCTTTGCCAACTTTGGTACTGAAGTTACGTTCCTTGAAGGTGCAAAAGATATCCTTGGCGGGTTTGAAAAACAAATGACACAAGTTGTGAAAAAACGTCTTAAGAAAAAAGGTGTTACCATTGTTACAGAAGCGGTGGCAAAAGGCGTTGAAGAAACAAAAGACGGTGTGAAAGTTACCTATGAAGCAAAAGGTAAAGAAGAAATTCTTGAAGCGGACTACGTACTTGTTACAGTCGGCCGTAAGCCAAATACGGAAGAAATCGGCTTAGAGCAAGTTGGCATCGAACTTGATGAGAGAGGCCGCGTTAAAACAGATAAGCAGTGTCGTACGTCTGTAGACAACATTTATGCGATTGGCGACATCACTGCAGGTCCGCCACTTGCCCATAAAGCTTCTTATGAAGGTAAAATAGCAGCAGAAGTAATCAGTGGCGAGAAGTCTGAAGTTGACTATATCGGTGTTCCTGCAGTAGCCTTTACGGAGCCGGAACTAGCAACTGTTGGATTATCTGAACAAGAAGCGAAAGATAAAGGCTTTAACGTAAAAGTCGGCAAATTCCCATTCGCAGCGAATGGACGTGCATTGGCCCTAAACGAAGCAGACGGTTTCTTGAAACTGATCACTCGTAAAGAAGACGGTCTTGTCCTCGGTGGTCAAATTGCTGGACCGAACGCAAGTGACATGATTTCTGAAATCGGCCTTGCGGTTGAATCTGGCATGACAGCCGAAGATATCGCATTAACCATCCATGCGCACCCGACACTAGGTGAAATTACGATGGAAGCTGCAGAAGTAGGACTTGGAAAACCAGTCCACATGCTATAAAAACAGAGAAAAATGACGGCTATTGAGTTAGCCGTCATTTTTTATTTGTCTAAGAAACTATAAAATAAAAATGCTGTGATAATTTAGTGATCCAGGTCTAGCCACGTCCGCTCTGCCCCAGCAACTATCAAACTTCACACTCCTCCGATCGATAAAGAAGACTTGCCAAGCGGTCTTTGTGAGGCCTAGTCGCCCTTATACCCTTGTGGTGAAAGCGGGCATCAACTCAAAACTAAAGGAGGGCCGCCTAAGTACGGGCTAAAGCCCAACTCACGTCTACCCCTAAAGGGGCATGTTTCCTTTATCTCATTCCGGTAAAAAGGAAGTTCGATTAAGTTCGCTCACGTATGGGGCAACATCGAACTTCCTCCCATCCTGGGAGGCACAGTTTGTACGTTGCTGCGACTACTGGATGTGCTAGTACAAATGCTCTTCGGTGGGACGAGTAATCGCAGTCCCAGGCGTTGCGTAACGAATCGCGTACTTAGCCTGTAAGGGCGCTTGCGCCTTTGCTCTTTAATACTGGAAAGTTTTTCATTGTCATCCATTCTAATCATTACTATAATGTAAACCAAAGAGAACATCAGGAGGATATGAAAAATGAAGCGATTAGTTTTCCTGCTTATTTTCGCGCTTGCTTTGTCAGCCTGCTCGGCAAATGAAGCAGAAGAGCCGGATGATTCGGCGAGTGAAGACACGAATCAACAAACAGAGGAAGAAATGGAACATAAAGATGAAAGAGCGGAGGAAGAGGAATCTGAGGAGGATGAAGAATCCGAAATAGAAGTAGACGCAGAAGCAGCGAATGAGCCAGAGTACTATGTAGCTGAGGATGCAAGTGTCGTCCCTTTAGAAGAAGATATCGATGAAAATGTTGTACTTTTAACGATTGATGATGCTCCAGCGGAATATGCTTTAGAAATGGCGGAAACATTACAGGATTTGGAAGCAGGTGCAATTTTCTTTGTGAATGGTCACTTCCTTGATACACCGGAAGAGGAAGAAGCCTTGAGACAACTCCATGAAATGGGATTTCCAATCGGGAATCATACGTATAATCATCCTTTAATCCCTGATTTACCAGAAGAAGAACAAAAAGAAGAGATAGTAAGTTTGAATGATCGAGTGGAAGAAATTATTGGAGAAAGACCGAAATTCTTCCGAGCTCCTAACGGGATGAATACGGACTATTCTGAGCAAATTGTTGCTGATGAAGGTATGATATTAATGAATTGGACATATGGATACGATTATTTCGAACCTTATATGGATGCGGATAAATTAGCTGAAGCGATGATTTCGGGTGAAGGTCCAGAAGTTGATGTCGATTATTCCTTGCTGAAGCCGGGAGCAAATTTATTAATGCATGACAGGGAATGGACGAATGAGGCGCTTGAGAGAATTGTTAATGGATTAAGAGACAGCGGGTATGAAATTGTTGATCCCCATCTTATTCAAACACTAGATGAAGCAAGTGAAAAAGAATAAATAATCATATGAAATGGAAATAAAGGGAGGAAAAAATTAATGGAGTTTGAAACTCGAGTAACAAAGTTGCTAAATATTAAATATCCTATCATCCAAGGAGGGCTTGCTTACTTAGCTTATTCCGACCTTGCCGCAGCCGTTTCTAATGCAGGTGGTCTCGGACAGATTACCGCGATGACGTTACCTTCACCAGAAGCATTACGCGAAGAAATACGAAAAGTGAAATCATTAACGGATAAACCGTTTGGAGTGAATTATGCAATTGGGCAACACGGCAGATCGTATGAAGATATGGTACAAGTTGCCATAGATGAGAAGGTTCCGGTTATTTCTGTCACTGGAGGTAATCCTAAGGGTGTGCTCGATATGGTAGATAATCATCCAATAAAGAAACTAGTCCTTGTAGCGGCTAGAAGACAGGCGAAGAAAGCGGAAGAACTCGGTGCAGACGCTGTGATGGTTGTTGGGCAGGAAGGCGGAGGGCATTTGGGGCGTTCCGATGTCGGTACCTTTATTCTTACACCACAGGTCGTTGATCATATATCAATACCAGTAATTGCCTCGGGTGGGATAGCCGATGGGCGAGGCTTTATGGCAGCGTTAAGCCTCGGAGCAGAGGGGATTGAAATGGGAACCCGCTTCATTGCAACGAAAGAGTGCCTTGCTCATGACAATTATAAACAAGCAATACTGGATGCGGAAGAAGAGGATACAACCGTTATTAAACGTTCAATTGGCGCTCCTGCCAGAGTGTTAAAGGGACCTTTTGCCGAGAAAATCCTTGAAATAGAAAAGCAGCAACAAGGGTATGAATCATTAAAGGATTACATAAGCGGAAAGGTTAATCATCACTATATCCAAGAAGGCGATGATACAGAAGGGTTTGGTTGGGCCGGACAATCTGCTGCAAGGATACATGATGTTCCGAGAGTGGAAAGTTTAATTCAGTCTCTTATAAAAGAAGCAACAGAAATACGTGAACAATGGGCAAAGTGAGGGAAATTTATGAGTTATTCCTATCCAATTGATGAAACGTGGTCACAGCAGGAAATCGTCGATGTCGTTAATTTTTTTAACCTAATTGAGCAAGCGTATGAGAAACAGGTTCGAAGGGATGACATTATTGCTCTATACCGACGCTTTAAGGAAATTGTCCCGTCTAAATCAGAGGAGAAACAATTATTCGCTACATTTACAAAAGCATCGGGCTATGCACCTTATCCTGTAGTGAAACAAGCAAGAAATTCAGAAGTGAAAAATATTCGAATGTAAAAATGCTGGGACATATGTTGCCGTCCCAGCATTTTTTAGCGTTCTTTTACAGCTAATTGATAGAAGGGGATGAGTTCATCGTAAGTCGAGATGATTGTATCGAGTAATTGCTGTCCGTCTTGAACCCGTTCATCATCCATCTTTAAGTTTCTGCCGATTAAAAACTCTGCTTTTTTCACATCGCGAAAACGTTCCAGCAGTGATTCCTCTAGTTCATCCAGGGCTATAGAGTTTTTCTTCATATGGTCTATTGAGATAACAAAATCACTTGGCAATTTTTTAATCGCTTCGAAGTTGTTTATAAAACTTTGAGCGATTTTTTGTTTGTTCGGTAATTCATAAACATGTGCCAGCCAGATAAAGACGCGGTCATCAAACAGGCCTACTTGAAAGTGTGGATGCTTTTTATAACCTCGTTTATTATCGCAAATTGCTAGCCATGTATCTTTTGGGGGATTAACTGTTCTTCTAGCGTGTTTTGCAATATGTAAATACATTTCATTTCCAAGCTTCATGGATAGATTATCTTTTAAAATTTCTCCGAGTTCTCGAAATTTCGGTTGAATGCGAGTTTGGATTGCTTCCATGCGTGCCTCCAAGCCATCGATATGAAATGTGTCAAAATCAGTTTGTTTAAAACCATTAAAATCCATTTGTGTCATCCTTTCTGATGAATGATAACTTAACTTTTGCACCTAAAATATGAACGTAAATCATCCTTAACAAGCATCTACAGTCTTTAAAATATGAACTTAAATATAATTAGTAAAAGGCATTTCAAAATAACAGATGGTTACTTTCATTCAGCGTAAGTATCTGGTTCGTTCACTAATTATGGCGTTCTAATCGCCGTTCAGTTGCCCGGTGGATGGATGCTTTCCGCGGGCACAGCCGAAGCCTCGACGCACAGGACGTGCTAATGCAGACGTTGCCACAGGACGTGGCGATCTTAGTCTGCCTCGGAAGAAAACCGCTTCCTGCGGGGTCTCCGGACTCGTGCTATTCCCGCAGGAGTCACCGTCCACCGGGCAACTGAACTGGTAGAGAGGATTATTATTAATGGAAAATATCCCACCATGATAGGTGCCCTCTTACTAAAATGAAAAGTAGTGCTCCAAACTTGGCCTTTTCTCGGAGCAGTCCAGACACCTCGAGACTCCTGCAGGAGGAAAGGCATAGGTGAGACCCCGCAGGGCGACAGCCCGAGGAGGCTCACCAGCCGCCTGCGGAAAGCGAGAGGTGTCTGGACTGCGGACCTCCGGAAGAAGGTTGCACTTACGCTGAATGAAAGTATAATACTACTTTTGGTTACTTTTGAAATAGAGTTGTTAGGAAAACAGAACAAACAGTTAGCATTTTGTCTGTAAGCCTAATCGATTGCTGGGCATACTAATTATATGAAGCGATAGCTAACGGTTTTAGACTGTGAAAGCCGAGTAATAATAATTATTAAGTAATGGATTCGATTTGTCAATGAATCGATATTACAGAGATGATTCGCTTGTATCTAAGGGGACAAACCCATTAAAATAGAGGTTTTTAGCTAATTGAATGTTTAAATTGTAAAGGATATGGGAAAACCTATTTTAAGAAGCTAGTTCTAAATATTGGCGAACTTCCTTTAAGAAATCTTCATAAACTAAATTAAAAGAGCCATCGTAATCACTTAGAGAGGTGTGATTAGAATGAAATATTTAATGCAAGCAATCGAAAAACAAGAAGCTAAACTTAAACTGCCGGTAATTCGAATGGAAATAGATTATGAATTAATGAATCTTTACGAAGCCATGGAGGCAGGAGATAAAACGGAAATGATCAAAGTTAAGCAGAGGCTTAGCTCGTTACGTCACCAGCTGATTGAAATTACAAAAAATGAAAATAAGTAAACAGGAGGACTTCGTATTTATTACGGTATCATTGCGGTGGTCAAATAAATACGAGGTCCTTTCATTATGACTTGGGCAGTACGTTTGGTACAATGAGGGGAAAAGAGAGAGATTTTGGGGGGATAGACACATGGATAAAATTAATCGAGACAAACTTTATCTGGACGCCAAAGCTTGGGTGTTGGAAGCTGGTGAACAGATAAGAAATAAAATAAATGAACCAAGAGTTATTGAAACGAAATCAAACCCGGATGATCTCGTAACTGAAATGGATAAACAAACAGAGAAGTTTCTTGTTGAGAAAATTAAAGCTACTTATTCAGATCATTATATTATTGGTGAGGAAGGATACGGCGATGAGCTTACTTCTTTACAAGGCACTGTCTGGATAATCGATCCAATCGATGGAACGATGAATTTTGTTCATCAGCAGAAGAACTTTGCGATTTCCGTCGCGGTCTTTCATGATGGAATTGGTGAAATTGGATTGATTTATGATGTGATGGCTGATGAATTGTACCATGCTAAGCGTTCCGAGGGTGCTTTTAAGAATGAGGAATTGTTGCCAGAACCGAGACAAGACTTAAAACTCGAAGAATCAATTGTTGATATGAACCATTATTTCCTCTGTCCGAATCGGATTGTTGATGAGAAAATTATGCATCAGATGATTCGCACTGTTCGAGGAAGCCGGACGTACGGTTCTGCGGCGCTTGAGCTAGCCTATGTTGCTGAGGGAATAATTGATGCCTATTTATCCATGCGTCTTGCTCCATGGGATATCGCGGCTGGTGTAGTGATCGTTAATGAAGTTGGAGGAAATGTGACAACATTAGACGGAGAAGAATTGAATATGCTTGGGAATAATTCTATTTTAGCATGTAATCCAAAAATTCAAGAACAATTACTTGCGTTTATAAAAAATGGCCGAAAGTGACTGTATGCACGCAGTCACTTTTGCTTTTTCTTGAGGGCAAGTCCATAACCCATCAAACCGAATGCGAGTAAGATGAATAAAATGATCAAGGGAACACTACGTAAAGCGATAGCGAATCCTACCGCTATAAACATAAAGACAACTAATAAGGCCAAACTAAAGAATTTCCAGTTAAACGTTTCCATGTTTACACCTCAATTTCTATTAACCATCTGTAGTATATCGAAAAACGAGGAATACTTCAAAGATGTAAAAAATATTTGCTTCTGTTATTTATCTATGCTACTATAAATAAGCAGTTTTTGCTGAGGAACGTATACAAGATTTCTGAAAGCCAGAAAGTACTTGACGAAGAGACTCAATCATGCTATAATTTAGTAGTTGAATGAGATTTATATGATCTAAAGACAAGCAGAAGCACCCGCTTCTCACCTGCTCGACACCATTTGTGTAGTTGACTGGTTTCTCTCAAGATATTAATGATTAATTGACAGGGAAACGTGTGGGTGCATTTTGTACCGACACTTTTTTTATGTGAGTAAATAGATTGTCTGAAATGATCAGCAACAAAAATATTCGGAGGTGGCTTGAGATTAGCAAAGAGAGTTTAAATGTAAATGAAAGAATCCGCGCAAGGGAAGTACGTCTAATCGATTCCAATGGTGAACAACTAGGTGTGAAATCGCATAAAGAAGCTATGCAAATTGCTCAAACGAGGAATTTAGACTTGGTTTTAGTGGCACCTAATGCAAAACCACCAGTTGCCCGTATTATGGATTACGGAAAATACCGTTTCGAAATGCAGAAGAAAGAAAAAGAAGCACGGAAGAAACAACGAGTTATTAACGTGAAAGAAGTACGGCTTACACCAGGAATTGGCGATCATGACTTTGAAACGAAACTGAAAAATGCTCGGAAATTCTTGGAAAAGGGCGACAAGGTGAAGGTAGCTGTGCGCTTCCGCGGAAGAGCTATTACTCATAAGGGGCTTGGCCGTGATGTCCTTGACCGCTTTGCTGAAGAAGTAAAAGATATTGCAATCGTTGAACAGAAGCCTAAGATGGAAGGGCGTAATATGTTCATGATGGTTGCGCCATCAACTGAAAAATAAGATACGTTATTTTCTTAGTAAGAAATACTGCTTAATTTTACTTTAGGAGGAAATTCGGATGCCAAAAATGAAAACCCACAGAGGGTCTCAAAAACGTTTTAAAAGAACTGGAACTGGAAAATTGAAAAGATCTCATGCATATACAAGTCACTTATTTGCAAACAAATCACAGAAACAAAAACGTAAACTTCGTAAAGGTGCGGTCGTTTCCCGTGGAGATCAAAGACGCATCGATTCCATGATTCCTTAAGTCATGGAAATACTGAAATAAATTTGGATTAGAATTGTACTAGGAGGGAATTTAAAATGGCACGTGTAAAAGGTGGAACAGTAACGCGCAAACGTCGTAAACGCGTCCTTAAATTAGCTAAAGGATATTATGGTTCAAAAAGTAATTTATTTAAAGTAGCAAAACAACAGGTGATGAAATCAGGTCAGTATGCATATCGTGACCGCAGACAAAAGAAACGTGATTTCCGTAAATTATGGATTGCACGTATTAACGCAGCTGCGCGTATGAATGATATGTCATACAGCAAATTAATGCATGGTTTGAAATTAGCTGGTGTTGATATTAACCGTAAGATGCTTTCTGAACTAGCGGTAAACGATGCACAAGCATTTACACAGTTAACGGATAAAGCTAAAGAAGCTTTAAGTAAATAATAAAAAGGTCAAATTCCAACTCAAACGGAATTTGACCTTTTTTAATTTCCCGAGGTCCGTAGTCCCGATGCCTTCCCACTGAATGTTAGTTGAACAGAATCAGGTACTTACGGACTGTATATCCCCCATCTTAACATTTTGGTTATCCCTCATGTTTAGAGGTGGGGGTATGACGGACCGTTAATACGTGATAAAGTGAAACTTCATTCAGTGGGGAATTTCTTCCCTCCTCACTGAATGTTAGTTGAACAGAATCAGGTACTTACGGACTGTATATCCCCCACCTTAACATTTTGGTTATCCCTCTTGTTCAGAGGTGGGGGTATTACAGACCGTTAATACGTGATAAAATTACAATATAATAGAAAGGGAGATTTTTTATGTATGATTCTATGTTGGTTTATGTTCTAGTTGTAAATATTTTTACGCTTTTTCTGATGAGAATTGATAAGCAGAAGGCGATCAAGCAACAGTTCCGTATTCCGGAAAGGACTTTCTTTCTGTTATCATTTTTAGGTGGTGCGCTCGGTACATATATCGGCATGCAACTGTTTCGTCATAAAACAAAACACGCATCGTTCACGGTTGGAATCCCAGTGCTTATCATTTGGAATGCTGGTGCTTTTATCTACCTATTCGTAAACATGTCATAATCGGCTCATTGCCTAACATATAATAAATGGTAAAGCGAATATGAAGAAGGAGGAGGAGCATGGAGGCATTAGGAGCGAATCTTCTCACCTATGTTGAGCTTGGCGGCTTGTTTGCACCAGTCCTATTCATTTGTTTTCATTTACTCCGACCATTATTTTTTATTCCTGTTGTTTTTATCTGTATCTCGGGCGGAATATTTTTCGGACCGTTTGCAGGTGGTTTGTATTCTTTAATCGGTATTACGTTATCAAGTATTTTATTTTATGGAATCTATACGAAAATGCCGAACGCTATGGATCGCATTTTTCGTATAAAGCAACGTTTGCTTGGAGACAACAAAGAACTTACAAAATCTCAAATTCTGTTACTTCGATTAGTGCCCTTTATTCATTTTCATTTATTATCCCTTTGTCTGATTGAAATTTCGTCCAGTTTCAGAGATTATACAAGAACTTCACTCCTTACAAACATTCCACTCGCCTTCATTTATACATCAATTGGCGGCACCTTTTCTACCTTGTCCCCTTATACAATCACCGGATTAATGGTACTTCTGCTTATCTTTCTCTATTTATTACGCAGGAAAGAAATCATTATCAAATGGCAGGATTTTTTCTCCATAGAACAACCAAAGCACACATCGAAAGCTTGATGTGTGCTCCTTTTTATTCTAAAGGGGTTAACACAAGTTCACTGATTGGATGTTTCCATTCAATTTTCGCATAAGGATAACGTATTAATAATTCATTTTCTAAAAAGTATAGATCTTCTCTCGTAATCCCATTCAATTCAATCGGATGGCAGACACTGACATGGATATTCGTTACTTCAAATGAATCTTCAGCAATACCGACATATTTTTCCCCGACAAACGTACAACCCTTATATACAAAACGTAAATTCTTTTTACTGTTCTTCGGTTCATCATCAAGGTAGAATTGCTTTAGGTCTTTAGCAATTCGTATCTTTCTATCCGAACTTCTCAAGTACTCAATCCAAGTATAAACAAGGAGAATAATTGCAAGCAGAATAAGAATGCGGAATAATAGTACAAGCATGTGTAATCGTCTCCTTACTTATTATATAATTCAAGTACGAAAGGAAGAGGGGAAAGGTTTCACTTTTAAAAAAAATATTAGATAAAATGAGGTGCAGAATATTGAATTGGGAAAAACTATATAACATGCAGCAGGAATTGGATAATTATATTGCCGATAATCATGAGTTGGAAGGGAAAGACTTATATCATGAAAGACATTTGGCTTTCCTTGTAGAGCTTGGGGAGCTTGCAAATGAAACTCGTTGCTTTAAATTTTGGAGTAAGAAGGCACCGAGTGAAAGGGAAGTAATTCTAGCGGAATATGTGGATGGGATTCATTTTCTCTTGTCAATCGGTTTAGAGAAGGGTTATCGATACGATAGTGGAGAAGCTGTTGGAACTGAAAATGAACGGACGAAACAATTTAATCACGTTTTTATCGTAGCAGCTGCTTTTAATCAGCATCCAACAGAAGAAGGGTACGTTCAATTGTTTGAGGAATTCATCCATTTAGGTAAATTGCTCGGATTTAACGAAAAAGATATTTATAATGCCTACTTGGAGAAAAACGAAATCAATTATGAACGGCAAGACCAAGGGTATTAAAAGGAACTATAAGTCCACCCATCCGCATCATGATAAGCAAAATTTATGGAAAATCTAATTTTTATTATGTAAATAAAAAAACGCCTAAACCCATATATATCAAAGGCTTAGGCGTTATTATGGGACATGTAGGGATCGAACCTACGACCCACTGATTAAGAGTCAGTTGCTCTACCGACTGAGCTAATGTCCCGTCAACTATTTAATGATATCATATAATAAAAAGAGATGCAAGACATTTATTAGCTTTTTTCTACTAAAAAAATCGTCCTAAATTGCAATATTAAATGCAACACTTTATGTGAAACCACTATATAAGGTTTTTATGTCAATTTGTTGATTGTGTGGCCTAGGCCACACAATCAACAAATTGCGCAAAATTTTCCTCCGGGGTC
>NZ_WOWT01000048.1:0-2078 GCF_009746545.1 Oceanobacillus sp. AG | reverse complement strand
TAGTAGAGAAATAGCGTGCATATTCTTTTTCACATATGAAATAAAGTGAAAATAATAGCACATTACCCCAGATAAACAGCTGAATTAGTTTGAAATAGATGACCTGGAATAATGTGCTAGTTTACACAATTAGACGTTAGCTTAGATGAACTACGTGCTGAAGTTCCTCAAGGCCCAACATGGGGGGTGAAGAAGAACTCAGAAGGCAATAATGTCTTTTGGTTTGGATTTAAAGGGCACCTGGCTGTCGGAGCATCCAGTCAATATATTCTACAATCCATGTTTTCATCCGGGAGCTTAAATGATGGTAAGGCAGCCATCCCGTTACTAAAAGGGATGGACGAACGCCTTTCACTTCCATCTTTGCGCTATCAGACCATGGATGCGGGTTATGATTATGAACCCATTTACGAACAGGTAAACCGAATGGGCCACCAATCCGTTATTGCGTATAATAAACGAAATGAAGGGGAACCCATAGGGTTTGATAAACACTTTGCCCCAACTTGTTTTAGAGAGCATTCCTATCGTTATGATAGCTTTGACAAGAAATACGAAACCTTAAAATATACAAGTCCAAAAGAGTGTAAAGAATGTCCATTAGCTAACGAAGGGATTTGCCAAAAGGTTTATAAAGTTAAAATTACGACAGACCTGCGAAGGTACACCGCACCAGCACGTGGATCACAAGCATGGAAAAACATATTCAAACGTCGCACCGCTGTAGAACGAGTAAATGCCTATCTGAAGGAATTTTTTCAGCTTAATAATGTTCGTTATCGTACTGGAAAACGTGCAAAAGTTCACTTTGACATCGTAACACTGATTTACAACGCTTCAAAACTAGCAGCAGATCGAATAAATGCACAATTGAATCAGCAACAAACCGCATGATTTCTATTTTTAAAAATACAAATTAGAAATTCTGTACGTCTTTGTATTTTTAAAAAGAGCAATTATGAAATTGACTCCTAAATATAAATTTTAAATAATGCACCTTAACTCTCCGTAAATTACATTAAAGAAGTTAGTCTATATACTTATGAGATAGTACTACTCAGGATTTTAAATCTAAGTCCTATCAAAATAAAAAGTAAATATCCAAATAAAGGCTTTATCTTCTACTTAACAATATCTTGAACTAGTGTTTTTAGTTTTCAGTTCAGCACCTCTAGTTTTTGTCAGGCTTTTCTTGCCCTTCCATTTAAGATGTAATTCTATATTCCTTTATATGGAAGGTTTGCTTTTAAAAATAATAAACTATTATATTTAACTAGAATCTTCTATCAGTCGGTAGTTTTTATAATATGTTCTTTTGATCAAGCAGTGAAGACGTCCCCCTTTTCAGGCAAAGATATAAATTCAAATCCCGGTCACCATATCAGTATAATAATCCTATTTCATGAACTCTTATAAATTTCTAAGTCACTTAGTCACTCTTAACACGCTGGAAAGGAAAGGAAGAAAATTATTTTTTGTTTAAAAATTCTTCCATCCTCTGGTTAGGAACAAGATAATCTGATCAATAATGTTTGAGACATCACACAGTGTTCTAATATCTCATAATCGGGCTATGTTTTTACGCCAAATCTAATATGGCTTTACGATAAAATGTAATTATTGAATCATAATGTCAGTAACTCCGAAATTTGTGATAAATCCAAAAGAATTTATCACGATAAAGCCATCAAGTTGTTCAGTGATAAAAATCAAATAATACTAATGTAAGCGGATACTGTTAAAATTAAATTCTTTTTAATTAAGAGGTGAAAAGTACCCTCACTTAATTGCTATGTGAACAAGTATTTATCTTGGGAAGATTGTTCTCATCTCATTTTTGAGGTGAAGCAATATAAAAGTTCTAGTCAAAAGACTAGAGCTAATTCGGAAAGCTATTTTCCGAGTATATTTTTAAGAGAAAGGAGGTGTATTTTTATGACTAATGGAAACTTAGTTCGCGCTTGGAAAGACCCTATGTACAGAATGTCAGTCGATGGTGAGGTTAACCACCCAGCTGGAGATACTTTCACAGAGCTCTCGGAAGCTGAAATGAGTGGGATAGCGGGAGCAGCAGATGT
>NZ_WOWT01000047.1:0-15305 GCF_009746545.1 Oceanobacillus sp. AG | reverse complement strand
AAAGGAAACTTAGTTCGCGCTTGGAAAGACCCTATGTACAGAATGTCAGTCGATGGTGAGGTTAACCACCCAGCTGGAGATACTTTCACAGAGCTCTCGGAAGCTGAAATGAGTGGGATAGCGGGAGCAGCAGATGTTGAACCAATGGTTTCTTCAGGCCTAATCTGTACGATTACTGCCGAATGTCCTAACTGTTCTTGGACATGCTTTATTCCTTGTCTCTAAAAATTTATAAAAAGGAGTGATCTTTTATGACAAAAGGAAACTTAGTTCGCGCTTGGAAAGACCCTATGTACAGAATGTCAGTCGATGGTGAGGTTAACCACCCAGCTGGAGATACTTTCACAGAGCTCTCGGAAGCTGAAATGAGTGGGATAGCGGGAGCAGCAGATGTTGAACCAATGGTTTCTTCAGGCCTAATCTGTACGATTACTGCCGAATGTCCTAACTGTTCTTGGACATGCTTTATCCCTTGTCTCTAAAATGTATAGTGAATCAACATTACAATAGTCCTGAATATTCACTGCGCCTACAGTGGATATAACAGAGACAAAATGTTGGTAAATGTGCATGACTTGGTGAATTTCATCAATTTAGACTATACATCCATGTATCCTTTTTTAGTAAAAGAAATAGTGCAGAGGTGATTTAATATTGCCTCTGCACCTCAAATTAACTTTTTTTCGAAAGAGGTGTATTTTTGATGTCCATAAGAATTTCACAGAAGAATGTTAACTATAGAAATTCATCATTTATTCACGAAAGAGAGTATGACTTCGAACAGACAAGTAACATATTAGACCATTCTAGGTATGAATACTGGAACAAATTTATTGGGTCAGAAAGGTTAGTGGAAAAGTCTATTAACCACAGACAACTTTCCAAAACGTCTTTCATTCGAATTCTACACTCTAAAAATTTCAACGTCAAGTTTTTAGATGAACAATATAATCCAGATGAATTGGATATTTTCCAAAACATTAAACTTCCTGATTCACTAATAAAGACTGCTCAAGGGAAAGATCATAAATTCTTTTCATTTCTAATTCCCTATTTACAATTAGGTTATGGAAAATTACAGGATTATATTCATGAAAATAAAAATTCTGTAACAGATACTGCTATTAGTGCGGTTTTATCTTCCCTTGCGGAGCAGTTATTAAGATTATCTATTCGCACGTTAGTTCTAGAACTTAACGTAGAGAGAGTGAATGGTACATTAAAAGGTAGTACTTCAGAGGAGAGATATCATTATTTTAATAGTATTTTACTAAAGAATAAGGAATATGTTCAAAAAATTTATGATGAATACCCATTTTTGGTAAGATTGTTACTTTCAACTACTTACCGTTGGGCACATAATGTTAGCGAGATCATCAATAACTATTGTAACGACAAAAAAAAGTTGAATGAAACATTCGGAATTGAAGAAGGAGCCTGTATTGAGTTAATTAAAATTGGAACAGGAGACTTACATAAAAAAGGGAAAAGTGTTGCGCATTTGAAACTTACTGATGGTACTAAAATTGTTTATAAACCGAGATCATTAAAGTTAGATGCAAACTTTCAGGAACTATTGGTGTGGTTAAACAATAAAAAATTAACCCTCCCTCTCTATGAAACTAAGATTGTAATGGGCGATGACTATGGTTGGGTAGAATTTGTTGAAGTTAACTCTTGTAAGAAGGAGATAGAAATTAAAAACTTTTATCATCGTACAGGATACTATTTAGGTCTTTTATATGCAATTAATGCAGTTGATTTTCATTACGAGAATATTATCGCGGTAGGCGATCAACCAGTATTAGTAGATTTAGAAGCGATTTTTCATCAAGATTTAATTTCATTTGATGGAGATACAGCCCTTGATAAAAGTCGGAAGTTTATCCAAATGTCAGTGTTACAAATTGGTTTACTGCCAACCAGTTTTTTTTCTGCCAAAGATAAAAAAGGAATAGACTTAAGTGGTATTGGAGCTAGTGGTGATCAATATTATCCAAACAAAATATCGACGCTTGATAAAACATATTCAGATGAAATGAAGGTGGTAAGGAGAAATGTCCAAGTACCAGCAGGTGAGAATCGCCCGAAACTTAATGGGGAGTATGCGGATCCTTATCAATATAAAGTAAACATAATAGAGGGATTTAAAGAAATTTATAAATTAATTACAGATAACAAAATGGAGTTTAAAAACCTAATTACTTTTTTATTCTCTGAAGTACAAACAAGACAAATTGTACGACAAACCAAAAGATATAGTGATATTTTACAAATAGGCAATCATCCAGATTTTATGAGAGATGGACTTGACCGGGAAATGTTAATAGATAAATTATGGTTAGATACCTTATACCTACCAGACTTAACAAAAGTAATTAGTTCTGAAATAGCGGATATGTTATTAGGGGATGTACCGATATTTACAACTATACCTAGTCAACCTCATTTGTGGGATAGTAGAGGAAATTGCATTGAGAATTTTTTTAAAAAAGATGCGCTGTCCATTTGTAAAGATAAAATAGACCAGATGAATGATAGAGATATGGATCAGCAAATTGAATTAATTGAAACATCCATGCTATCTATAAAAAAAGCAGAGAATCGCCCACTTGTGAATAATGAAAAAGGCAACTATTACTCAAAAGATGAATATTTAAAAGAAGCAATTAAGATTGGAGACTATCTTCAAACAAAGGCATACCATGGTACCAATAATGGACAGAAAGACATAGCTTGGATTGGGTGTAATCTTATTGGTGATGAACAGTTTGAATGGAAGATACAATCAATCGGGACTAATTTATATGATGGTCTTGGTGGTATAGCGATTTTTTATGGCTATTTATATAAATTGACAGGAAGAGTCGATTTTCGTGATACTGCTGAACAAGCAATCGTTCCATTGTTAGCTAAGTTAAAAGAGTCGAACTATCCGAATATCGGGGCATTTGTTGGATTAACTTCTGATCTTTATGTCTTAAGTCATATGAGTATACTGTTACAGAAACCAGAACTTCTAACAGAAGCAACATCTTTAATGCCTTTATTAGAGGAGAGTATTGAAAAAGACAAACAGTTCGATATTATAGGTGGGGCAGCAGGAGTGATTATAGTTCTACTCGATTTATACAATTACAATAAAAACCCTATATTTTTAAAACTAGCACAAAAATGTGGAGATTTTTTAGTGGAAAATGCCGTTCCTACAGACGATAATGGCGGCATAGGATGGGATGGACAATCTTCATCTGTCCCTTTAGGTGGATTTGCTCATGGGGTGTCAGGAATTGCAGTAGCTTTAGTAAAGTTACAACAATATATTGATAGACCCAATTATAGTCAAATAATTTCAGCTGCATTAAAGTTTGAAAGAAGTCTTTATGATTCGAATAAAAAGAATTGGTATGATCTAAGAGTTGTTGATGGACAGTCTCATAAAGATCTTGATTTCTTTCCAGCTGCTTGGTGTCATGGAGCTGCTGGCATCTGCCTATCTCGAATTTTATTATGGAAACTTGGGTACAAGGATGACTTATTTGAAGAAGAAATTCGTATAGCTATAGATACAACTCTCAAATTTGGATTTGAGAAAGATCATTCATTATGTCATGGAGATATTGGAAACATAGAAATATTGAGCTATGCAAACAACTTTTTAAAAGACGAAAAAATTTCAACTGAAATAAATAATTATAAATCACGATTATTAAATGAAATTAAAAAGGGTATTTATTGGAGTGGGCTCCCTACTTTACATGAAACTCCAGGTTTGATGGTTGGACTTTCAGGGATTGGACTTGGATTGTTGAAATTTTATGATGAGTCTCAGGTTCCATCGGTACTAAAATTGGATTCTGCATTTTCCGTAATAAATTAATTGAGAAAGAAGCGAATAATCTGGTCCTTAGTGGATTAATCGTTTTTTCTAAGGAGGGTTGTTCATGCTGAAAAAGATATTCAAAAGGAATAAAATATCATTTATTAAACAATTGAATCAGCAACAGTGTGGACCCACATGTCTTACTATGGTTTTGAATTTCTTTCATTTACCTTACAGTCAGGAAGAGATTACAAGGAAGTGTTTCGTAAGTAGAGAAGGTGTGACTGCTTTAAATATAAAAAGAGTTGCCAATGAATGTGGTTTACAAGCAGGTGTATATAAGGTTGGTATTAATAAAATTAGAAACCTTAAACTACCAGCCATCTTACATTGGAATGACAATCATTACGTTGTTCTAGAAAAAATAAAAAAAGGCGTATTTTTTATCGCTGATCCAGCTCTGGGAAGAATTCGAATAAACATGGACGAGTTTTTAAAACACTATTCAGGTGTTGCGATACAGTTCCAGAAATCAAATGTAAAACAGAAAAAAAGAGGAACGGTAAAAAAACGCTTGGCGTTTTATTATAGATATTTTTGTTCTAAACCAAGTATCCTAGTTAATATATTCCTTTTTACGATAGTTGTACAAGTAGCAACATTAGTCGTTCCTTTTTTTATACAATATGTTGTTGATAATGTTCTTCTCCCTGGAAGCAGCAACTTGATTGACATTTTAGGTATTTCTATTTTGCTTTTGTTTATAGGGTATGGAATCTTTTCTATAGCGCGAGGATTACTTGTAGTGAAACTACAAGCGGTCATGAGTAGACATTTATCTTTTGACTTCTTTTCTCATATGATGGACTTACCAATGCGTTTTTTTGAAAGTCGTATCAGTGGTGATTTGGCAAGCCGATTGAACAGCTTATCAATCGTCCGGGAAGTTCTCTCAAAAAATGGAACGACCATATTGATGGATTTGCTAATGCTATTTGTTTATGCGGTAGTAATGTTTTTTATTTCGCCTTATTTGGCTGTTTCAACCATCATAATTGCTGGAATCCAGTTATTCCTTATGATAACTTTTGTGCCAAGATTACACCGTCTTACTCAACAGGACCTTTCTGTTCAAGGACAAACGCAAGGTTATCTTATCGAAGTACTGAGAGCAATACAAGTGATTAAGGCTAATGGACTTAATAATAATGTGAAACAAAAATGGGAAGGGATATATTCTGAGCAGGTAAAGGTCACGTCAAGAAAGTTTGCATTAGGATCCCTAGTAGATGGAATTGTTGGAGCTTTGAGAATAGCTTCACCACTACTTATTTTATGGTTAGGTATTCAAGAAGTTAGTAATAATGCTATGACAATTGGACAACTCTTAGCCTTCAATGTTCTTGTTTCATCCTTTCTTGCTCCGATTGGGTCCCTTGTTTCAAACATACAACAGTTCCAATTACTAGATAATGTATTTAAACGAATTGAGGATGTTTTTGATTCGGAAATTGAAAAATCGAACGGGAAAACACAAATGAATATTAAGAAGAAACTTGTTTCGTTTAGAGACGTTAGTTTTTCGTATTCAAATCAAGATCAACATTTTGATGTAAAACAATTGAATATTCAAATAGAACCAGGTAAAAAAACAGCCTTAGTTGGTACCTCCGGTAGTGGTAAGACAACTATTCTTAAACTTTTAGCAGGAATGTATTTTCCAACAAAAGGAGAAATTTATTTTAACGATGTAAATTTGAAAGACATGGATTTAACTTATTTACGGAAGCAAATCGGTATAGTACTCCAAGATACGGCCCTTTTTAATGATACAATCGAAAAAAACATTTCATTTTTCCGTGAAGCAGATCTAGAAGATATTCAAAGGGTTGCAGAAATTGCTTGTTTACATGATGACATTAGCAGCATGCCAATGGGTTATAAAACAGTAATTGGTGAAAACGGTCAACTGCTTTCCGGTGGACAAAGACAAAGATTGGCTATCGCAAGAGCATTGGTCGATAACCCAAGTATTTTGATATTAGACGAAGCTACAAGTCAATTGGATACTTTAACAGAAAAGAAAATCGATCAGAATCTAGAAGATCATCATATCACAAGGTTAGTAATTGCCCATCGACTTTCGACCATTCTAGATGCGGATCGAATCTATGTGATAAAAAATGGAGAAGTAATCGAAACAGGTACACACAGTACATTATTACAAGAACGTGGTTTTTACAAAGAAATGTGGGAAAAACAAGTTGGTTCTGAAAATAGATATGTAGAAGAGGTCCTGTGAACTAATCGAAAAAGAAACCAGTCAAATATCAGACTGGTTTCTTTTCGTAGGGCATTTACAAGTAAGTAAAACAAAGGACTAACTGAATTCTTTTCTCCTAAAGTGAAGCAACCCTAAAACAGTAAAAAGAACAAGCAATACGCTAAATATGATAAGCAATTGTTCAATTGGTGGTCGGAACGCCTCATAAGCTGGTGACATCATCATAGATGGCTGAGCCCATGGATAGAAAAAGCCATATGGAGTCTGACTTACCATTAAGACAGGGATTGTCAACCCAATGTTAACAGTAAGTGGAAGCGCGAAGCTTTTCCAGTTAAAGGCTAACCATAGCTGTAACGAAGCAAGCGGTAGAGAAGCAAGCCAGCCAAATAGACCATAGATGATAAAATCTTTTAATATAAACGTTCCCGAGAGATCAAAGAGGTGACCGATGGCAACATATTGAATAACTAAGGAAATCTGAGTGACTGCCAACAGTAAATATAAAGTAAGTAATTTAGCAAAGTAAAGCTTTACGTGAGAAATAGGAAAGCTTAACACTTGCTTCCATCCTCCATTTAAATGATCAACCCTGCAGATGGTAGAAGCATAAATACCAACAAGAATAGGGAGAAAGATCATTCCGTAAAAAATGACAACCTGTGACCACGCGTCAACCCATAAATTAGCGTCTGGTTCGATAAACTCTCTTGCGTTAACAAGTAAATTTCCGACTCCTAGAAAGGTTGCTAAGCTTGGAATGAGAAGAGCAATAATCCAAAGAACCGATCGTTTTGTTTTTAAAAGTTCGACTGAAAAAAGATTGGAGAACATCTATTTTCCCTCCTTATGCAAATTCTTTTTTTCTAAAATGAATAAACCCAACGAAAAGAAGCAATAAACCTATGATAAAACTCGTGCCAACAATGTCCCACGGTAATCCAACCGATTCCTGGTTAGGCGATGGCAATACTTGGACATAAAATGTCCAGGGTAACCATTTTCCTAATGGTAACTGTCCCCCAAGAATGGTTAGTAAAATTCCAAGGGAACCAATCGTAATCGGTATTGCTTGGTTTGGAAAGGTAAGCGCTAGCCATAACTGCAAAGCAATCAGTGGAACAGCAGTCAAAAATGGAAAAAGGGAAAAACCTAAAATTTGCGTCCAAGGAAAGGTGTCATTTCCAACCATCATACCTAAGATGATAATTCCTATCATTAAAATGAATCCCGAAATAATCGTTAGAACCGTTGACCAAGCAAATTTGTTAACGTATACGTGAAATCGTGAAACAGGCATGGAGAAAATAGACTTCCAGCTGTTCCCCTGATGTTCTATATTTGCAATGATGGATGTGATTAGTGTTACTTCTAGTGGAACGGCTAGAAGTATAAGAAAAAAACTAAATATCCATATTGGGTCCCACATGGTCATTCCATCCTTAGCGGCTTGTTGAACAATCGTGTCATAGCGTAAAAATATATTCAAACCATTTGCCAGTACAATAATGAATGGTATGATCAACGGAAGAATCCAAAGCCATGTTCGCTTGTATTTTACTATTTCTGAACTTACCACCTTGCTCATCATACAGATTCACCCACCCCTGTTAGTTCGATAAATATATCTTCTAAGGATTGTTTCACTTCTTCCAATCTGTTTACCCGAAAACCTTCGGAAAGCAGAGTATAATTGATTTTCTCTGCAAATACAGGGTCTGCGTCTTCCATGATAACTCTCGTATCGGTAAGTTTAGCATCATATCCTTGTTCTTTCAGAAACGTAAAGGCTTGGTCCGCACGATTGACGCCGATGTGTAATTTAGGTTTACTTTTCTCTTTTAGCACATCGATGGAGTCCTGAAAAATTAACTCACCTTTATTAATGATGCCCACTTGATCAGCCATTTGTTCAATTTCACTTAGTAAATGACTTGAAATGATGACCGTCATGTTGTCATGTTTTGGCATCGCCTTAATCAGTTCCCGTATTTCCTGGATCCCTGCTGGATCAAGTCCGTTTGTAGGTTCATCCAATATAAGAAGCTTCGGTTTGTTCAGTAAAGCAGTTGCAATCCCTAGGCGTTGTTTCATTCCCAATGAATAGTTTTTGACTTTTTTATCTGCTGCTTTGTTCAATCGAACGATGTTTAAAACCTCCGTGATGCGACTTTTTGGTGCTCCTAGTAATCGTCGGGCAGCTTCCAAATTTTCATATCCTGTTAAATGACCATAATACGAAGGTGCTTCTACTAACGACCCGACTTGACTCAAAATCTCCATTCGATGTTTTCTTAAATCTTTCCCTAATATTTGCACACTTCCCGTTGACGGTTTAATCAGACCAAGAAGCATACGAATAGTAGTACTTTTGCCAGCTCCATTCGGTCCTAAGAATCCATAAATCGATCCTTCTTTTACGTTTAAATTGATATTGTTTACTGCGTATTGCTTCCCGTATTTTCTCGTCAACCGATTTGTTTTAATGATATCCATTAATTTTTTCCTCCTTATTACATAAAAAACTTATATATGGTCAGAACAATTGCCATTTATCATTTAAAAACCTACCGTATTAACTAAGCAGATTCCTATTGGCAGATAGCGATTCTCCCTAAAGAAAATGTCTTACTCATAAATAGTTGTCATCCATTCAACGATTCCGAGGTTTTGTTCTTCTCGCAGTTGCTCTACATTATGGTGACCGATGATTGTTCCATCCCTTATTGCAATCACTTCATCTAAGATGTTTTCTAAATCTTGGATCTCATGAGTAGTAATTAGAACGAGCTGTTTTTTTAAATCAACAAAGGAAAGCAACCCTTTGACAATGGATTGACGTACCATTGGATCAAGACCTGAAAGTGGTTCATCCATTATGATAATAGGGGCATTTCGTGCAAGAGAAAGTACAATTTTTAGCCTTCCTCGATTTCCTTTTGAGAGTTCTTTCAGTTTACTTTCCGGATTGAGCTTCATAAAGGTTAAAATTTCATTGGCCTTTTTAAGGTCAAAATCGGAAAATTGACTAGCATAAAACTCAATGGTCTTTTCCACGTTATAAAACCTGTAGTACTCATCTAGCTCTGATAAATATGAAACAATAGAGGCTGAACGGCGATTTACGGTTTTTTCATTAATAAGCACTTCCCCTTTTGTCGGGTAAGTCAGACCAGCGATTAACTTCAGCATCGTAGATTTTCCACTTCCATTTTCACCAACCAATCCGATAATTTTTCCCTTTGTTAGCTTTAAGTTCACTTTATCTAATGCTACTTTTTGCCGATATTTTTTTGTTACTTGTTGAAATGAGATCATTGCTCAGGCGCTCCTTTCTCTGCTAAATAAGATTCGATTCCTGCTTGAATTTCGTCGTCAGAATACCCCATTTCCCGCATTCCTTGCACAAAATGAGAGATTTCTTCTTTTTTCATTTGTTCTCTAATCGCTTGAAGAACTTGTTCATCATCTGTAACAAAGGTTCCTTGCCCGCGCTTGGACTCCACGATTTTCAACCACTCTAATTCTCTGTATGTTCGCTGTACTGTATTTGGATTCACGTTTACAGCTATTCCCATATCACGTATTGATGGAAGCTTTTCTCCAAGGTGTAACTCACCACGGCAGATTTGCCGTTTAATACGTTCAGCTAACTGTAAATAAATCGGCTCTCCAGAATGGAATAGATCAGTCATAAATTACACCTCAACTTTACGGTCAAGAATCCAACTACTGCCAGCAAAAAGTAGGACAGCCAATACAAGATCCCTTACAAAATGACCAATATAAAAGATGGTTGATAAATGTTCGATTTCATAATGGTAATTTTCGTTTGAAATGTTTAACTCAAAACCTGAAAGTACACTGTCGCTGTTTATCACACCCCAATCGGTTAAGAAAGATAAATCACCAATTATATTGAGAAGTGAAGCAGCGGCGAGAAACAAAAAGAATGCTAACACAAAACTGAAAAAATCATTATATGTTTTGCTCAATACCATAAAGATTGTCCAGAAAAACAAATAAGTACATCCCAATAACAACGCAGTTAATAGTAAGGCAATGACAGACGATATAGCGGTAGTTAGCCATTCATTTAAATTGATAGTCAATGTACTATTTCTATAAGCCTGCCATAGCACGATAACTGCAGTGATAAGAGTAATGAGCATATAGACTAGACCAGAAATGAGCTTCGCTAATAGGATTGACTCGATTGGCAACGGATTATGAAGCCATAAATGCATTCGTTTACGTTCTACGCTCAAGCTGTAAAGCAGGTAATAAGCTAAATAAAAAACATGAAGAGCAACTGCTACAAACGCTCCTATTGTTAACATTTCCCACATGAGATTAGTTGAAAGGCCAAACATAATACTAATTGTGAAAATTCCAATCAAGGCAATCAGTGAGAATATAAACGCTGGAAGTCCTAGGTGAAATTCTTTTTTCGTTAAATCAAACCAAGCGGTCATTTTAATTCCTCCTGTGGTTTCTTTGCGCTAGTGTTATAGTTAAATAGTACACTAATTCATAGGTACCCGTCAAGAGGGATTTTAAAAAAAGTAAAAGATAATTGTGTGTAAGCCTAATAATTTCATAAAAATAAATTTATCTCGTTCTAATCGGTGGATTTTTCGCCTTTTTACAAACTTTTTTCAAAAAAATAGTTCTTTTTTTCGGCATTTTAGAAAAAAGTTTGTTGAAGGTTATGAAAGGGGAAATCATCACCCACCTTTGCAGTTGCGAAGGGAGAGGACATGCATGATAGAACCAGATCGTACCGAGTGGCAAGTTCGCTGTGCATTTAACGCCTTTTGTAAACGTGTCTTGAAGAATGAAGCTATTAATATTTATAACGAAAGGCAACAACAACGTCTAACAAAGGAGATGACATTTTCTGACCTTACACCACAAGAAGAAAATCAACTCTATACCTGGAGAAGAAGGGCAAAGTTTTCAAGTGGCTGGAAAGAAAATCACTCCGAAATTACTTGCTGAAGCGCTGCATACTTTGCCAAAAGGAGAGCGTATCACTGTCCTACTATATTATTTTTTTAACAAATCAGATGTAGAAATAGCTGAAATACTCAATATTCCACGTAGTACCGTTCAGTATAGGTGGACAAGCTCTTTCAAAAGGTTAAAACGATTTTTGGAGGAACATGCAGATGAATGGAGTGATTAATTCTAATGTTGAAAACAACGAGCGAGGTTTATTGCCGTACCCAATTATTTTAGCTGCAAATAAGGGTGAGCCAGAAGCAATGAAAGTAGTTGTTTTGCATTATGGAAGCTATATGACAAGCCTATCCATGCGTAAGCTCCGTGATGAACAAGGAAACACTTATTGGGGCATCGATGAAGATATACGTGAACGCTTACGAGCGAAGCTTATGCAATCTGTTTTAGCTTTCAAAATTTGAATACAGAATGGTTAGGTTTTCCCTTTCATTAATCATATATTTGTTCTTTGACAAAGAAAGCACGGAAGATAACGCTGTGCAGTATAAACTAAAAAATCAGATACATTCAACTGATGGCGAGCCATCTGATTCATACGCCATGACTTTCGTTAGAAACGAGGCGATAATCTATGAGTCTAAGGCAATCGTGGTGGATTGCTGGCGATAACCCATCAGTTAGGATAATGATACTCCCCTATCGTCATGGTTCGAGCGTTTGAAGCGTCGCAAGCCATGAGTAGGGCTGGAAGAAATACTTGCAGGGGTGAAATTCCCGTGGAGCTGCACCAACAGCCGTCTGATTTTTTTCAGTTTTTATACGAACATACCATTATACAGCGTAGATTCTGATTTATGAATATGGTACTCCTTCAAAAAGGAGATAACATTTGAAGAACAATAGTTTGTTATATTAAGGAAGTGTTATCATGAGTACGATTAATATTGTATTAACCGACGAACAACTTAACACACTGCAACAAAACATTTATTCGACTATATCAAATGCTATATCCCAAGCTAGAAAAGACTCTGCACTAGAAAAGAGATACCTTAGAAAAAAGGAAGCTTGTGAATATCTAGGAATATCGAATAATACTTTGGATAAGTGGATTGAGCAAGGATTTCCAAGAATTATGATTAATCGAACACTACTTTTTGATAAACAGGCAATGAATGAATGGTTGGCGAAACATGCATGAATCGACACTTTCTGAAAAATATGCGTTATAATCAGGGTGTAGTCTTTCTTACGTTCTGATTCACTTCAAGAAAGTAGGAAAAGTGTATGGCTATTAAAGAAATGAGTAGTGGGAGTTACAAAGTTGAGGTGTTTTATCCAAAAGAGGTTCGGAAAATTTTAGGAGTAACGACACAACGATTTAGAAAAACCTATTCTACTAAAGCAGAAAAGGAAATTAAAAAGAAGATTGAACAAGTAAAAAAAGAAAAACACGGGCGTGCTCTCGAACAAAAAGGAACAATAAAATTTAAAGACTTTTACAAGCAAATTTGGATAGATATGTATTGTAACGGTTCTAGTGGAAAAACTCGACAAGTCCCTTCTTCTCAAACTGTTAAAAATACAAAAGATGTATTTCGATTGCATATCCTTCCGATGTTTGGTGAGTACTCTTTATTAGAGCTCAATACGAATAATGATTTTGTATTAAGACAATTAAATGCAAAATCACAAACTTATGCAAATATCAAAATTATCAAAAGCTATGTCAATCAACTTTTCGATATTGCAGAGTTATTAAACTATATTGAGTATAATCGTATTGCCCGAATCATTGGTTATGTTGGTGACCCTTTAAAACAACGATTAAAAGCAGAAAGAGAATTGAACGGAGAATCTCTTTCCGCAGAGGAATTACTTGCTTGGGTAAAAGCTGTTCAAGAAGATAAAGATAAAGGATATTTAACTTTGCAAGATTATGTACTATTTACCCTAACTTTGAATCTTGGTGATAGAAAAAGTGAAAGTTATGCGTTGCAATGGAAACATATCGAATTAGAAAAAGGAACTATTTTACTTGTTCAAAATAAAACAAAAGACGGAAAAATAACTGCTACAAAAGGGCGAAAAAATACAAAGTTCCAGCTACCTGTTTCCTTAGTTAACCTACTATCAAAGTGGAAAAAGGAACAAGCAAAAGAATTACTGAAAGTTGGAATCAAACAAACCGAAGAACAATTTCTATTCACCTACACTAATTCGAAAGGCGATATTAATGTACCTGTTCATATTGATTATTTAAACTATCGCGTCAATGCTGTAAAGCGTCGTCACAAAGAACTTTCTCATGTAACACCTCATAAATTGAGACATACCTTTAGTACCCTAGCTTATGAAGGCGGTGCTTCTATGGAAGAAATTTCACGTGCTTTAACACATTCTGATGCAAAAACAACACAAGTCTATGTAAATACACCAAATATAGTGGATTTATCCGCATATCGGAAGTTTGAACAACGATTAAAAGATGTACAAAATGAATGATTAGATAAAATGGAATAGTGTTTACAAAAACTAGGAGTACCCATTTTCGTACCCAATTTATATAAAAAAGCACTTCCCAAATATATGAGAAGTGCTATAAACGTTGATATAACAGTATCCCTAACGTTTTGAAAATTGTGGAGCTCTACGCGCGCCCTTAAGACCGTATTTCTTACGTTCCTTATATACAGGCTTTCATGACTGACACAAAGGCAGTTATTAGCATGAACTATAAGGAGTTTAATTTCTATCATCTTTTCTAAACTTCAGTCTTTTGTACAATAAGTATCAGAAGCCAATTATTCCAAAAAAGTTAGAATTTATTGTAATTTTGTATCATTCATTTAGAAAAGGATTATGTATACTAAAAAATAGAGCGGTTAAAATCTTCCTTACAAAATTAATAAACATAAAAAAACAACGTGTGTCTAATAAAAGCCTCACGTTGTTTTTTGCTCTTTTGTATCTATATTCGTTACATCCAATATATCCAGCAAGAATACAAACACCGGTATTCCGATAATTAACCCCCAGACACCAAAGAAATGCTGGGAAAAGATCAAGACAATAAATGTATAAAATACAGGTAAGTCTGTTTTAGAAGACATCAATTTCGGATTAAGAATATACGCTTCAATTGCATGGATAACCATAATTGCGATGAGCAAGTAAATAACGGTTAAAAAGCCCCCGATTGTATAGGCGATGAGAGATAGCGGGATAAGTGAAATGATTACACCTGCAACAGGGATAAGCCCTAAGAAAAAGACCATAATCGCTAATCCAAAGATCTGTGGGAATCCAAGAATGATTAATACAATGACCGTAAGAAATGTATTAATCAGGGCAATCATAAATTGTGCTTCAATTACTTTGCCAAAGGTGCGTGAAAACTTACTGCCGAAGTACTCGATCTCCAGGTAAAATGGCGCAACCTTACTTTTTTTGAACTTACTCGTAAATGCAAGTAGGCGGGGTTTTTCGAGCAGGAAGAATAAGCTAAGTATTAACGAGATTAAAACCTGTACACTTACCGTGCTAATATCTGTAATCGACTTTAAGAGAAATGAAAAGCCGTTTTCTATGTAGCTTGTAATTTGAGCGCTTGAAATAATCGGTTCTATAAAACTAAAAACTGGATTATTATACGATTGGATGGAGAAATTTGAAATCTGCCCAATGACTTGACTGATTTCCATCGTTATAATTGGTAAGTATTTTACTGCTCCTACTGTTAATAAACTGACGATTACGGAGTATAGCAATAACACGAGAATCGATCGGTTAAATTTGATCCGTTTCATTGTAAATTCAACTAGCCCATTCATCAAAAATGAAAAAATAAAAGTAAGGAGGATAATATTTATTAAACTTCTTACACTGTAAAGAATTAGAATGATTAAACCAAAAATAATAATGCGTTTTACTCCGGTTTTTCGAAAAAAGTCGACGATTGATTCCATATAATATTTCCTCTCTTATGCCATGTGAAGTAAGTTAACTAGTTTTGCCTATATACTTTAGTATCCACTTATAACAGGAAAAATACAAGATAAAAACTTAAGTAATTCTGCAATCATATTAAAACTGGGACAAATGCTCTGTGATATGCTCCCTTTATAGTAGACAGAGAAATAATAAAAAATCTCTATTACTATAAAAGGGAGCATTTATTATGTCTAAGCGAGTAATGAAACACACATTGGATGAAAAGATTCAAGCTGTATT
>NZ_WOWT01000046.1:0-17471 GCF_009746545.1 Oceanobacillus sp. AG | reverse complement strand
AGACCTACATCCGGGTAAAAGGTCGCTGGCATTACTTGTTTTTCTTCTTTGATGCGGTAAAGAAAATCATCTTGTCTTACCCTGTTTCACCAAACCGGGATACGCTGTCGGCCATCAAGGCTTTGGATCAGGTATTTCAAAAGTTCAAAGAGATACCAGAGGACTTAATGTTCGTTGTCGATGGGAATCCCATTTACATTTTGGCTCAGCACTATTTTGCTGGGCATGGGATCCACTTTGACCTTCACAAAGTTATTGGGCTTACCAACGATGACCCCGTGTCCAAAGAATACCGCCCGATGAAACAGATTATTGAGCGTTTAAACCGGTCTTTCAAAGGGAACTACAGGGCAACCACCGGGTTCGGCTCACAAGCTGGCTCTGTTTCCTATGTGACTTTGTTTGTAGCATATTTTAACTTCCTTAGACCACATGCATCACTGGAATACAACGTGCCGGTCATCATTCCGGAGCTTAGAAAGATGCCTAATATGCCGGAACGGTGGACGAAATTAATCGAAATGTCTCAGGACTTCCTTACAGAAATGCAGGCATCCTGATCGAGACATTCCTGACCACAGTTTCCCCTTTGTTTGCCTTGGAAACGTAATCTTAGATGGTTTAGGGGTTGTCAAGTGCTTTCCTTGACTACCCCTAAATCATCTGAGACAATGCGCAGCGGCAAACAAGGAAGGATGTGCTTACCCGCAGTTTTTGGGGTTTATTTGTCGTCCTCTCTTTAGGAACTCGTGTGCTAACTAGAGTCCATTCTGCATTTTCTTTCGTTCTAGCCAGCCTTTTATTGGTCGCTAAAAGGACATGTAGATTCTTCACTTGGTTTTCATAGAACTTTTGACGTTACCTACTAAAACCTCTCATTCTTCCTTTGACAATTGATTCCTTATGCATACATAACGGTTTCGGCAATAAAAAAACCCGAACTGTATGAAAACGCACGTACAGCGCTTCCATATCAATTCAGGTTATGCCCAATTAAGGTTACATCCCTTAAAATTAAGTTAACTTATTTAATTACAATTATAATTTACCATACTTCATGTTTAGTGTCAACGTTTACATTAAAAAATTACTCCACAGCCCAATTTCCATTTTTTTACTTAATCTGTTATACTAAGGCCTGTGTCTTGCGGGCACTCTACTATTAACTCCCCACTCTATTTATTGATTCAGCATCAATAAATAGAGATTGAGAGAGCCGGCAAGGCACATTTTATTTTCTCGGATGTTTAAACATTGGACAAGAGGGTATACATATATTGGAATAAATGATTTAAGGAGGAATGGAATATGTTTGATCTAAGACCGTACAGCAACAGAAGTCAGAATATGATGGAGCAATTTTCGAAAGCATTCGAGGATATGTTCAATCGAGACTTCCTTCCGTCTGGCAAGAATGATTTTCAGTCACTCAGAACAGACATCACGGAAAGCAAGGATGCTTACGTCGTGCAAGCTGATCTTCCAGGATTCTCCAAAAGTGACATTCAAATCAATTTAGAAAACAATCAGCTTACCATCCGGGCAAAGCGTGATGATCAGATGGAAGAACGGGATGAAAACGACCGAGTGATCCGCCAAGAACGCCATTTTGGAGAGTTTGTGCGCTCCTTCTACGTAGAAAATATCGATCAGGATAAAGTGGAAGCTAGTTTGGAAGATGGTGTCCTGAAAGTTAAGCTGCCAAAAGCTAATCCGGATGATAGCGGTTCAGCGAAACAAATTGAAATTAATTAACCCTCTTTCAGACATTCAGAGAGAGTACTCAAGCGACAGGAATCAAAATCTTTGATTTCTGTCGCTTTACTCACTACTTCTTACCTCTTCCAATGTTAGTGCAGGATAAAGTGAAACTTCATTCAGCGGGGAATTCCTTCCCTGCCCACTTTAAAAACACAATGAGTAATAAAAGCCAGGAAACCCCAAGAAGAGAACCACCAACGACATCACTGACATAATGAATACCCAAATACACTCGACTCCATCCAATGCAGAAAATAAAAGCAACATACAATACAAGAACCCAGCGAGCAATCGAGGATTTTTCATATTTTACCAAATAAAGATAAATGATAAATACAAGAAGCCCGTACAGCGTTATCGAATATAACATATGTCCGCTTGGAAAAGATGATGATGATCCTTCAATCAAAGGATGACCATCGTTTAGACGAGGTCGATGAATGAGCATTTTCCAAAAATTCCGGATCACTCTTGATCCTATTACACCAGCTAATAGGACCAGAGCTTTTAAGTAATTCCGCTTTAATAGAAGGATGAGGGCTAAAAGGGTTGCAATGAGCAAACAAAACTTATAACTTGCCAGATGGGTGAACCCCAATGCTATCGTTTCTAACGATTGGTTATAAAATCCGGTAATGAAATGTCCTAAAAAATCGTCGAATAGCAACAGGATATTTTCCTCTTTCTTTAAAAGCCAGACTAAACAAGAAAATAAACACAGACAAATAAAACTTATTAAGATAAGCTTGTTCGATTCTATTTTCATAACTTTCCATTCCCCGTGAAATTCTTTATTTGTAACACTATATGCCCTCAATAAAGAAATGATGTTCGGAATTTTAAGACACGCTGGTTCGTGAAGCGGGAAATTTTTTCGATGAATTCTTATATTACTTTCGTTGGTGAGTATCTACCGTTGCATTTTAAAATGAACGTCAAAAAAGGAAGGGAGATTCGAAAAAATTCCCCTTCCTTTTTTGACGTTTATTTTTGAATATCCTCCAATGTCAACGCCGGATAAATCCCATCCTCATCATGCGTTTCTGTCCCGACAAGCGGTGGATTAAATACGCAAACCATGCGCATGTCTGTTTTCGTACGTACTTCATGTTTGTCATTTTCATTCAGTACGTAAATCGTTCCTGGCTTCAGCTGCCAAACTTTACCGGTTTCGATCTGCTCGATCTCCCCTTCCCCTTCTATGACATAGACAGCTTCGATATGATTTTTATACCAGAAATAGTTTTTCGTACCGCCCTTAATTACCGTATCATTTACACTGAATCCTAATCTATCATATGCGGAAACAAATCTGCGGCTTCTCCAATTCCCATCTGCTACATCATCTTTCGTCCCTACAATATCTTCAAGTGATCTTACAATCATGTTTTACTTCTCCTTTTGCGTCTATTTTAAAATTAAGCAAGTACATGCTTGATACTAGCTTCTAGAATTTCTAATCCTTTGCTTAACCCTTCTTCATCTATTATTAATGGAGGAAGGAATTTCACGACTTCATCTTTCGGTCCAGATGTTTCGATGATTAAACCGCGCTTGAATGCTTCAGCACAAATTTCTTCCGCAAGTCCATCGACATGCACTGCGATCCCTTGCATCAGTCCTCTCCCCCGCGCTCCAGCCTTTAATTCTGGATATTTTTCAACAATGGATTCGGCAGTATCTTTCAAGAAGTCTGCACGCTCCATAATATTTTCGGAAAAATCATCTGTTTCCCAGTAAGTTAACGCTTCTGTTGCAGCGAGGAATGCCAGGTTGTTTCCACGGAATGTTCCATTATGCTCACCTGGTGTCCATTGGTCATATTCCGGCTTAATCAATGTGATTGCCATCGGTAGGCCGATTCCGCCAATTGACTTAGACAAGCAGACAATATCAGGGTTAATTCCAGCTGGTTCGAAGCTAAAGAATGTTCCAGTTCTTCCGCAACCCGCTTGCACGTCATCAATAATCAATAGAATATCAAAACGTTTACAGATTTCCTCGATTCTTTTCAGCCACTCCATCCGAGCAGCATTAATGCCGCCTTCCCCTTGCACCGTCTCTAGAATAATTGCAGCCGGCAAATCAACACCAGTACTGCTTCCTTCTAAATAACTTTCTAAATAGGCAATCGTGTCTTGATCATCAACGAATTGATCAAATGGCATTGACACTGTGTGGTTTAACGGAATTCCCGCACCCTTTCGCTTCGTTGAATTACCTGTTACGGAGAGAGACCCGATCGTCATGCCATGAAAAGCATTTGTAAAACTGATGACCGTTTCACGTCCTGTTACTTTTCTCGCAATTTTAAGTGCGCTTTCTACCGTGTTTGTCCCGGTTGGACCTGGAAACATAATTTTATAGTCGAGGTTTCGAGGTTTAAGGATGGTTTCCTGAAACATTTCAAGAAACTTCTTTCGCGGAGTCGTTCCCATATCGAGGCTATGCAGAATCCCATCATCCTGTATGTACTCGATTAATTTATCTTGCATCGTATCGTTGTTGTGCCCATAATTCAATGCACCCGCCCCGGCAAAGAAATCAATATACTCATTTCCATCTGTATCCCATAATCGATAGCCCTTCGCTTTTTCAAAAACCGTCGGCCATCCGCGGCTGTAACTCCTTACTGCTGATTCCAATTCTTCAAAAGTTTTCATTTTCTCGTTATCCATTACTGCAGTTGTCAAAGTACTCATCCCTTATCATTTTTTATTTATTCACAGGCCCTATTCTGTAAAGCCATTCTTCTTCATGAGTTTCATCTTCAGCCTCTGGAAAGATTTCCGATTCAAAGTATTTACTGATCTTATAATTGGCTTGATGTTTCCTCGCAAGACCAATGAATAAATTATTCGAAGCTGTATTCGACGTTGTTACAGTAGTTTCAATATACTGAATTTCTTCGCAAGACTTACGCTCTAAAAGCTGATTCAGCATTCGGGTTGCCAACCCTTGCCCCCGCTGTGATGCGTGAACAGCGACCTGCCAAATAAATAATGTGTCGGGATTATCCGGATGAATAAATCCAGATACAAATGCAACAGGCTTTCGAACATAACCTCTCTCTTCAATCGCTACAATGGATGTCTCGGAAAATATCTCACACCACATAATATAGCTGTAAGAAGAATTCAAATCGAGGTTGCTAGTCTGCTTAATCAGTTCCCAAACAGCTGCCCCATCTTCCTTGTTCGGTTTCCTAAAATGAAGTTCCTTTTTAACAATTGGCTTCTCAGCCGTTTCTAACGTTTTAATGCTCCCACCACCTAAGTTAATTTTTAATTTTCATTCTTTTAAAGCTTAACGTTAATAAAAAGTTACGTCAAAACGGATAAAACAGGATATAGTGGGATTAAACATGGTTAAGCTGGATTAGCTTACTGTGGCCTATAGATGTCTATAAATAACTGGTAAATAGTTGCTGATTGTCTGCATAACTGCGGATTCTGTTTTTCGTCTTCATTAAAAAAACAAGATTGGTGCTTGATCTAGAGCCTTTTATCGGGGCATTTAATTTTGTTTGATATTTTTTGTAATGTTTTCTTATCGTTAATTGGTGCGGGACGATTGTATATCATAATGGTGCTCCTGCAGTCCATACTGTAGTACAGCCTTAAAAATTTCACTTGACTGCTCTTGGTCCAAAAGGAAGAGCTCCCCCAATCTATCATAGGTACCTCTTTACGTTATAATTCATTTGGTATTTAAGTATTTGCACACCCTCGTTTATAAATAACCATTCAAATTCGATAAAGTTCGGCATTTTCCGATTGATGACGGCATTTAGGAAGTGTATTAACTACTTCACCTCGTTTAAATAAGAGCTTTATCACATTGGGGTCGGAACAATTGTCTTCCGGGATGGAGTAAGTTTTTTTATCGGGGGAGTGTGTGAATTCCTTTAGTTGTTTAAAAAATTTGGTTAAAAAAGAGGAAATAAACATTTGGTTTCCAAGAGACCAAACGTCTATTTCCTTAGGCTTTGATGCTTTACGATTAATCCATTAAGGTAATTTATTGCATCAAACTATATACTCATTACGCCACCTTTAGATGCATTAGTTACCAACTTCGAATACCTTCCTAACCATCCTTGTTTAATCTTCGGTTCGAATGGTGGCAGGTTTTTCTTTCTTTCTGCTAAAACTTCATCTGTTAGGTCAACGTTGATTGTACGATTTGGTAGGTCAATCGTAATCATATCTCCGTTTTCAATTAATGCAATTGGGCCACCTTCTGCAGCTTCAGGTGAAATATGTCCGACTGAAATTCCGCGCGATGCACCGGAAAATCGGCCGTCTGTGAGAAGTGCAACAGATTTACCAAGTCCGCGTCCCATTATAGCAGAAGTTGGAGCGAGCATCTCCGGCATACCCGGCCCGCCTTTGGGTCCTTCATAACGAATAACGACAACATGCCCTTCTTTTACTGTACCGTTATCAATCGCTTCTTGCGCTTCATCTTGTGAGTTAAAAACAATGGCTTCACCAACAAACACTTTAATGCTCGGGTCTACCGCACCAACTTTAATGACGGCACCCTCTGGCGCTAGGTTACCGAATAGGATCGACAGTCCACCAACTGGGCTGTATGGATTGTCTTTCGTACGAATAACTTGATCATTAGTGATTTCATAATTGCTAACAAGCTCCCCCATCGTTTGGCCTGTAATCGTCAAGCGTTCAGGGTGCATGGCGCCTGGAGTCTTCGTTAGTTCATTAATAATCGCACTGACGCCACCTGCTTTGTTTATATCATCCATCGAGATGTCGGATGCAGGCATGATTTTTGCAAGATATGGCACGCGTTCTGCGACTTTATTAATCTCTTCCAACGAATACTCAATACCGGCTTCATTCGCAATTGCTAATGTATGTAAAACTGTATTGGTGGAACCACCCATTGCCATATCCAATGCAAATGCATCATCAATCGCTTCTTTTGTAATCAGGTCACGAGGTTTAACGTCTTCTTTCACCATGCGCACGAGATGTTTAGCAGCTTCATAGATTAATTCTTTCCGCTTTTCACTTGTGGCGACAATCGATCCGTTCCCAGGAAGTGCAAGCCCTAACATTTCCATTAAACAGTTCATCGAATTGGCTGTAAACATTCCTGAACAAGAGCCGCATGTCGGACAAGCATTTTGTTCGATGAATTCGAATTCTTCTTCTGACATTTTACCAGCTTTCACCGAACCAACACCCTCAAAAACGGATGTTAATGATAAATTCTTCCCATCTTGACTAATCCCCGCTTCCATCGGTCCGCCGGAAACAAAAACAGAAGGAACGTTGGTACGAGCCGCTGCCATTAGCATTCCGGGTGTGATTTTATCACAGTTTGGAATGTAGAAGACACCGTCAAACCAGTGAGCATTAATGACCGTTTCTGCACTGTCAGCAATTAGTTCCCGACTTGGGAGAGAATAACGCATTCCAATATGTCCCATAGCAATCCCATCATCGACACCGATTGTATTAAATTCAAATGGAATACCACCGGCTTCATAAATCGCATCTTTTACGACGTCAGCAAATTCACGCAAGTGCACATGTCCTGGAATAATATCAATATACGAGTTACATACCCCGATAAATGGCTTTTGTAAATCCCCGGGTTTTACTTTTCCAGTCGCATATAAGAGACTGCGGTGTGGACCACGATCAAGTCCGATTTTGATTTTATCACTTCTCATTTTATTCACCCTTTAAAAAAATTTAAATATTATTGTTATTTTAAATGTTGAGTTGTCTGCTGTCAACAACGTTGTATGACTTCGTTATGAACTTTAAAGCGTTTATAAAGTGAAGGATTACAGACCGTTAATGGGTAATAAAAAATAAGAACCCCTATGACTTCAATCATAAGAGGTTCAATCCAATCCCAGTGCTTTCATCGCATGTAAAATATGAATCTTCATTGCACTTCTTGCCCCTTCTGGGTTGCGGTTTCGCATAAAGTCCATAATCATACGATGATCACTGATTGTATCTTTAATCGCCATTTCTTTTTCATTCGTTAAAATAACGCCTTTTGCAATCGCTCGTTGAATGACAGGCATTAGTCTTTCCATAAATGCATTGTGTGTCGCTTTCACAATGCATTTATGGAATTTATGCTCCACTTCTGTGCGATCTTCGTTGTTTTTTACTTTTTCTTCTATTAATAAACCATAATCAATAATTCGTTTTAACTCGGCTTCACTCGCTCGAATCGTTGCAAGGTAGGCAACCTCTGGTTCAAAGATGAGACGGATTTCATATAAATCTTTCGTGTCGATTTTAGCATCGGCAAGGAAGCTTAAGGATTCGATATTGTTGATGTCAACGTCATCTTTGACATATGTACCTTTTCCACGGCGGATTTCTAAAATGCTGTTTGTCACAAGAATGCGGATTGCTTCCCGTAACGTTGTCCGGCTGATATCAAGTTCTTCGGATAGCTCGATTTCGTTTGGTAGTTTATCTCCTGGTTTAAAACGTTTTTCTATAGAAATCATCGCAATAATATCGTCTGCAATATGGTCAGATAATCTTTTTTGAACCATATACTTTATCACCCTGTTTTGTTTTCTTACTAGTATAGCATATAGGTTATAAAAGCAGATTTCGATAAGTGACAGGAAGCAATAAAAGTTTTATGATAAGTAAGAAACATGCGGAATCGATTTCTTATTTCTTTCTATACTTATCATTAACCACCACATACCCAACATGGTTAATCTTATCCCACTCTGTCTTCTTGTAATTGAGCATCTTAAGCATGTGATTAATCCATTCAAAGTCATATTCTCTAAAATTGAAAGAGTCCGCCCAGGCTTTGGTATCTTCATAATCAGGATGATTTGGATCCCTGTAAATTTCAAGAAATTCATAAAAATTGTCCATCCCGCCCACATCTTCAGGTGGCGCAGTTCCCGCTCCATCCAGAAGGGTAGGATAACCAAAATAGTAATCATCGACTATTTTTTCAAGTTTAATCGTGAAATTCCAATTATCGCCGTAATCATAGACATAGTTAATTTCTTTGTATTTTTCCAAGTATCCATCAATTTTTAAACCACTAGGTTTCCGAACTTCTGCCTGCTCCCTCCCTTGATATTTTTGCTCGAATACCCGCATATTATCTGGCATTGTCTCTAATCGTTTTTTGAAAACAGCCTTGTTCTTTTTATAATTCTGATACTCCAGATATGCTTCTTCATTATTCGTTACTTTTATATTTTCTTCTATCAAGTTAAATTCATAGAGGTGATAGCCATCTGAAGGATAGCCTCCCTGAAAATTGGTCACAGTTTGGATCGAATCATGCAATCTTTTATAAGTTGCGTCCGCTGGCATAATGACGCTTCTCCAAATTAATGGATTGGATTCTTTTAGTTCTATCGTTATAATATATGCTTTCATTTTGTTGATACGCTCCTTGCTTGATTCTATTATTAGTGATTGTATCATCACCTCTCCCTCGCCTATTAATAGAATTTAATTAGTTCCGAGAATCTGCAACAACACGCAATTGCCGCTTCAGTATCTTACCACTAGCATTCCGCGGCAATTCCTCTACTATTTCCACTTGTTTCGGAACTTTGAAGTTCGCTAAATGAGCCCTTACATGCTCGAGGATTTTTTCTTTTGTAATCGGAGCTTTTACAACGACAAAGGCAGACACTGCTTCAATCCACTTTTCATCCGGCACACCGACAACAGCAACTTCAGCAATCTCAGGCAGCTGATAAATACAATCCTCAATCTCCCTTGAAGCAACAAGCACCCCACCGGTGTTAATAACATCCCTCACACGATCAACCACTTCGATAAAGCCATTCTCATCCTGCTTAACGAGGTCACCAGAGCGGAACCATCCATCGACAAAAGCATCTTCTGTAGCTGCGGGCTTGTTCCAATAACCAAGGCAAAGTTGAGGAGAGCGGTAAGCAATTTCACCAAGTTCACCGATTGCGACACGATTACCCTCTGAGCCCACGACTTGTGCCTCAACGAACAATAGAGGTCTGCCTGCTGAACCTGGATGGTCTGCATGCTCTTCTGGACGCAGGACCGTACAAGCTGGCCCCATTTCAGATTGGCCGAACACATTGTAAAAACCGAGTTTCGGCAAATGACTTTGTAACCTTTCAAGAATTGGTCCAGGCATAATCGAAGCACCGTAATACGCTTTCCGCAGCGTATCAAGCTCACGAACCGCGAGATCCGGATGATTCGCTAAGGAAACCCAAACGGTTGGTGCGGCAAAGAAGGAAGTAATCGCTTCTTGTTCCATCGTTGCTAGCACCTCTTCAGGAACTGGTGCAGGTAGAATCTTATTCCAGCCTCCGACCATTAGAGCAGGCAGCAAGAACACATGCATCTGTGCCGAATGATAGAGCGGCAAACTATGAAGCGCCCTGTCCGACTCCTCAATGTCCAATCCTTGAATACAACTCATATAATGGTAAATCAAGGCACGATGTGTCATAATCGCACCCTTTGGATCAGACGTTGTCCCCGACGTGTAGAGAAGCTGCGCAATATCTGTATCTTCCACAGCAAATTCATCATCCTGCAAGGTTTTATCATCGTCACTCAGAGCCCATGTAAGGATTTCCTCTTCAAAAAGCAAAACACTCCGCTCACGATTTGACTTCGTTTTAGTGATTGTCTCTGCTAATTCACAGTCAGCAAAGATAAGAACCGGGTCCGAATCGCTAAGAATATAGTCAAGCTCATCTCCATGTAATTGAAAATTCACTGGGACATGAATGGCGCCTAAACGGGCAGTTGCCAAGAATAAAAGTACATACATATCGGAATTTCTTCCATAAGCGGCGACACGGTCTCCTTTTGTAACACCTTGTCCACGCAAGCCCTGCGCAACACGTGTAACTGCTTTATCCAGTTCTAAGTAACTCCATTCCCTGTCATCAAAAATAATAGCAGTGCTATTTGGGACACGCGCGGCTGTACGTCGGATCGTTTCGGCTATAGTGCTTGTTCTCACGGTTCATTCATCCTCTCTAATTTGGTGGTAGCTTTAATAGCTTAATAATAAAACCTCACCCGGAACTACAGGTAAGACTTTTCCTCTATCAACTACGAGAGATTGCCCCTTAATATACTTAACTTCTTCGGATGCAAAGAAACAAACTGCCACTCCAATATCCTCTAGTTCACCATAGGGATTCTGTCTGTTAACCTAAACATATTAGTTAGTTTCCTCTTTTAGCATTAAAAATAGAAACTTTTTTGCCATTATCGGATCGTTCGCAGATTTTTTCCAATCGTTGCTGGGTTGACGAATTTCGCTATTATTTATTATATTAGTAATTCAACTCTCGAACACCAATTATGTGATTATTGTGAATATTACAAGTAAATATTCACCTATGTTACGATGGAGTGGTATGGACCAAAAGAAGAGATAGAATCTACATACTACATGGGAAATAAAGTAAGTATATATGTCACTCAGGTGCTCAGCGTCAAGAATAGCATCCCTCCCCTTAACACATTAGGCATGAGATATCCTTTCCATTCTACATTTAAAAAATCAAATCTAAATCGATGAACAAATCATCGAATATATTAACCTTTACTTTATCTTGCTTTGAAAATGTTCCCTTTTTGACAAATTCCTTGTTCTCCAATAAATAAACTTCAATTAAATCATAAGCTGGATCCACTATCCAATACTCTTTAACACCGCTATTTTTATAGAGATTAAATTTTGTCACCTTATCTTTTTGAGCAGTTGACTTAGATAATATCTCAATAACTAAATCCGGAGCTCCCGCAATATGATTTTCTTTCTTCTTACTTTTATCGCAAATAACAGAGATATCTGGGCGAACCCACTCTCTTATTTTCGTAACGTCCTCTAGACCTTCTAATGAAACATCAATTTCAGGTATCACTTCGCACTTCTTCCCTCGTAGATAAATGTTAAATTCTGTTACGAGTTCCTTTGCAATTGTTTGGTGCTTCACACTTGGAGAGGGGGACATATTATAAAGTTCGCCATCAATTATTTCGTATTTTACATTTTCACCCATACTTAAATATTGATCATAAGTTAACATATTATCTTCTTTTCTTAAAGGCATCGTTTTCTACCTCCCCTTGTATAGTATACTACACTTTATTTTCATTTTATTCTACACAAATTAAGGTAATCTTCTGCCCTCCTTCATTACAAAAAACCCCCAAAGATATTCATTCTTACCTTTGAGGGTCAATCTCCATAATTTCACTTACTCACTCACATTTCCCTCCGCAGGGATCGGGTTATCCTTCAATATCTTCGCTAAGTGAACAAGATTATGACTTGCAATCTGTGCATTTTTTTGTGTGAATTCATTATTTTTACCTTTTGCCTCAATGTAAGATGGGCCTGGACCGGCATCCCCCACCCAGTAGGACAGTGGATTAGGTGGCAAGGAGAATCCAAAATGTCCTAAGCTGAAGAGAATATCTCTCGCCGCATGTTTGGCACCATCTTCATTACCAGTCACTACAGCCCCGGCAACTTTATTATAATAGACGGGTTGTCCTTTATTATTCGTCTCTGAACCAGATCCACTAATTCGTTCCAGAACCATTTTGGCAACACTACTCTTTTCACCAATCCACAAAGGTGTTCCAAAGAGTAGAATATCAACATTTTCTATTTTCTCTGCAATTACTGGCCACTCGTCCCCGTCGCCCATATCAGCCTCAACGCCAAATGCTATATGATAATCTACTACTCGAATCGTTTCTGTTTCTATTTGTTTTTCTCTAAAGACATTGATGAACTCTTCTAACAAAGCATCAGTATTGGACACTTCATTAGAGGGTTTTAAGGAACAGTTTAAGATTAATGCTTTCATAAAAGACACTTCCTTTCTTTAATATATATTGTTTCTTCCCGATTTCATTAATGTATAATCGTTGTTCAGATAACTAGATCATTTTCGCTGCGCTAGGTACGTTACCTAACAATTATTGATACAACTCAAGAGTTGACAGATATAAAAAACGAGTCAATCAGGGATATTTCCCGATTAACTCGTTGAATCAACTTAGAATCTTAAAATCTATTCTTACTTCTACTAAAAAGTAGTTTGGCAGTCCTACTCTCTATAGCAGGCTTCATTTACTATTGGACTCTAAAGTTAATCATTCCAAAGTGCTGCGATACCTTCTAAAGAGAACCAACCCGCAATTAACGTAATAATGACGGCAAGAATACCAAAAGCAAGTAGCCATGTTGGATGATGGTAATCACCAACAATACTTTTCTTCCGCGATGCAATCAGTACAGCGCCCAATGTAAGTGGTAAGATCAAGCCATTTAAAGACCCTACAATAACTAAAATGACGACTGGTCTTCCAACAAATACAAATACTAAAGTTGAAAAGGCAATGAATCCAATAATAATATATTTACTATATTCTGCAAACTTTTTATGGAAAGAACGCAAGAAAGAAACACTTGTATAGGCAGAACCAATTACAGAGGTCAATGCTGCTGCCCAAATTACGATACCGAATATTTTATATCCGACGTCCCCTAGAGCAATTTGAAATACAGAGGCTGCAGGGTTACTGGCATCAAGTTTATACCCAGCTGTTACAACACCTAATACCGCGAGAAAAAGAAAGACTCGCATGACACCTGTCGTGAGTATTCCATAGCTAGCTGCTTTTGATACGAGAGACACATGTTCTTTTCCAGTTACGCCAGCATCAATTAAACGGTGTCCCCCTGCAAATGTAATATAACCCCCGACGGTTCCACCTACTAATGTAACAATTGGAAGGATTAGGGACCTAAATTCATCCGGAATGAAACTCTTTACTACGGCTTCTCCTACCGGTGGGCTGGTTGTAAACATGACATACCCAACCATCGAAATCATGACTACTCCAAGAATAACCACGACAATATCCATAACTTTCCCTGCATCTTTCAATAAAAATATGATAATTGCCAAAATTGCAGTTATGACTGCACCTGTTTCAGCTGAAACGCCGAACATGACGTTCATTCCAAGTCCCCCACCGGCTACGTTTCCAATATTAAAAGCCAGTCCTCCAATCACGATCAATACCGCAATGAGAGATCCCAGTCCCGGAAAGACCATATTTGTTACATCTTGTCCGCGTTTTCCCGTTACAACAAGGACACGCCATATATTTAATTGCGCCCCTATATCAATGATGATAGAAGCTAAAATGGCAAAACCAAAGCTCGCAAGAAACTGTTCGGTAAATACCGTAGTTTGTGTTAAAAACGCTGGTCCAATTGATGATGTTGCCATTAGGAAGACAGCGCCCAGTATGATTCTCCTACGCCCTACAATTTGATTCCCGGGTTGTAAATTACTCATTTTCTTTCTCCCTCCACTTCCACTGTGATAAAAAGTATTAAATAAAACTCTTATGAACTTATTATCTCTAACTTTGTAATACTGTCCGGAAACATTTCTGCAATATAAATGGATCCGTTTTCATCAACTGCTATTCCATGACCGTATATCCCAAAGGTTCGGCACCTTCCTATCAAATTCTGTTTCGAATCAAATAAGTTAAGACTTGGAGTTTGATCCGTTACATAAATATAGCCTTCTTTATCAAACCATATATCCATCGGGTGATACAGATTCCTCATCTCTTGAAGAAAGGCTCCCTGCTGGTTAAAGATTTGAATTCGATTATTCTCACGGTCTGTAATATATAAATGATCTTGGCTATCCGCTACAATTGCATGAGGGGTTGAAAATGCTCCTGCTTCTGCCCCTTTTTCTCCCCATGTATTCACTAATTGCCAATTAGAATCGAAGTGATGCACGCAACAATTCCCATAACCATCCGTCACATAATAGTGTCCATTTGATGTCATCGCAATGTCCGTTGGATGGTTAAAAGGTCTTCTCCACGCTCCAGGAAATCGTTTGTCCCCAATACTATCTAGCTTTTCACCAGTATGGTTAAAAAATACGATTCGATGAGAATCACGGTCTACTACAAATACTTTATTATCAGGAGTTGTATACAAATAGTGCCCATCAACGATATCCATATCTGTCCAAGAATCAATCAGTTCACCAGTACGATTAAAGATCAACATAAAAGGTTGGCTTCTCTGCAATACAAAGATTTTTCCCTCATGGTCAATTGTTACTGCCGAAATATTCGTGTAAGAAAGGGAAGTCGGAAGCTTCCCCCACCCTTTATTTACTTGATACCGTTTCGGACCAAGTCGGAATACATGCATAAAAGAATCACCTCAAATTCTTTCATAAGAATTATACGATTGGCTCTGTTAGTACATTTACATAATAATGATGTTTAATAGAACGATTTAAAACAGGATCACGTAATTCAAACTCATATTTGTCAGCAAAATCTAGCGTATTTTCCTCCGTATTTATTGTAGCTGAGAAGAACATATTTCCATCATCTTTTACATTGAGCTTGGAAAAATGCTCCTCCCATTGCTCTGGATTTAACAAATCTGCACAGGTTCCTTGTTGATAAACCTTTTTTTCTCCCTCAGAAGTTACCCAACAGATCAGTTCTAATTGATCCCAATGGTCTTTTACATCCTCATATTTCCATACATCTCCAGCAATCACATTCGGATATGCCTGTTTAGACATTGGTACACTGAATGTTTCTAATTTCCGATCAGTATGATCGCTACCAACAGTGACAAATAACTCGTCATCATGCCAAATAAGTACGTATTCAATTTCTCCACTTGTTTCTTTATGCTGGACTTGTACTTCTGATGTCGTTGAAACAATATAATCAGAAACAGGGAAAAGAATCGGAGTTGTGGTAGGAGCCTCCACACCTAATTTCACCAATTCATCAATATGTTCTTGGACTTTTTCCTGATCACTTCCCGCATATCCAGCATTAAATACATGATTAACGTCAAATTCAATTGATTTATTTTCTCCTTGCACATGTAAGCTCAGTTTGTTTTTCATAATAATTCCTCCATTATTCATATTTTTATTTATTAATATAGTTTCGGTACTCTGCTAGAGAAAACCGGAACACTTTCTCTGATCTTAGGGACAGCATCTAAATCTAGCGTCGCAATGAGCGTCTCTTCCTTTACCTCACTTCCAACTTTTATTACATCCCCCCAAGGATCAATAATCATCGATGTCCCCGCAAAGGTCTCGGTATCATTAGAGCCAGTAATATTAGAAGATACAATAAACATTTGATTCTCAATCGCCCTAGCTAATTGCAGATATTTCCAATGGTTTTTTCTAACTAATGGCCATTCGGCAACAACATGCAAGATTTGGGCACCCTCCAAGGCAAGCTTCCTCGCAAGTTCAGGAAACCTCAAATCATAGCAAATGATAACCCCCATCTTGATTCCTTCCAGTTCAAATGTTTCTATCTGGTTTGTACCACCAGTTAAATATTTATGTTCATTAAGCATTGGTACTAAATGTATTTTGTCATATCTATGCACAACAGATCCTTCTCGGTTTATTACTAGACTTGTGTTATATATTTTCCCTTCTTTTTTGTTTGCAATTGAACCCCCGACAATATTTACATGATGCTGTTTTGCTAGTTTCTGCAGCAAGGACTGAGTTGGCTCGTTATCTTCATCGGAAAGCTTGTCCAATTCTGCTAGTGTAAAACCGGTGTTCCACATTTCCGGAAGTACAAGAACATCGGGTTTTTCTTTTTCCATCGTTTCATTAATCCAACTACTCACTTTCTCCCTATTTTCTTGCGGGTTACCAACAATAAGATTCATTTGATAAACTGCATATTTCATTCTTTAACCCCCTGTTTTAATTACTACTTTTGTCCATACTATTATAGGATTTCATCGTATTATCCAAATGTAGAAGTAAAGCTGTTTTTGCATCTTCAATATTTTTAGCTTCTATAGCCATGAGAATCGCTTCATGCTCTTCAATTACTTCGTGCATTCTTCCTTTTTTCCTGATGGCCCGATGGCCAATCAAAACAGTTAGATCATGTAATCTCATGAAGAATTCTTCTATTAAAAAATAGTTAGTTCCCCGAATAATTTGATTGTGGAATTTTTGATCCAACTTCATAAAAAGTTGCTTATTCTCCTTACTAACTGTCTCTCTTTGTTCCAACAAAATGTGCTTTAATTCCTGAACCTGTTCTTCTGTAACCACTTTCAAAAAATCCATCAATACTTCTTTTTCGATAGCTCTTCGAAGGATAAAGATCTGATTAATTTCTGTTTTTGAAAATCCTCTTACCTTTACTCCTTTCCTTGGCACCGTTTGCAGTAAGCCGTCGTAAACCAAACCCTGAACCGCCTCTCTGACAGGAGTTCTTGAAATACCTAGTACTTTCGCAAAGTCTTCCTCTGTATAAAATTCCTCAAAATCCAGCTGGTTTGAAAGTATAGCAGATTTCAATTCTTTGTATGCAATTTCGAAAACTGTTTCTCTTTTAATAGATTTACCAAAATTAAGCTTACTCATTTCGTTACCCCTCTGCGAATCTTTATGTATACATAATACAGTATACATAAAGATAAGTAAAGATATAATAATATGAATACTTTATTTTTTCTCTCCCTCTATATACTTTGATTATCTTCAAAATGCTCCTGTTTTCTTAGAATTACTCAAACGCCATTTTATAGAATGTATTGGTGGGCATAGTGTTCACTCAGAGTGCGGAATATTCAAACAGGGT
>NZ_WOWT01000045.1:0-17575 GCF_009746545.1 Oceanobacillus sp. AG | reverse complement strand
ATAGCTTAAGTTCTAAACTAAATATGAATAACTAACTTCATCTCTTAAAAAATCAGGATTTAAGGGATCTACTTTCTTATTGCCATTTTTAGCGTTATTTCGTAAGTATTTTCATACAAATGTTAGTAAAACAGAATCAGGCATTTACGAATTGTTATCCCCACCTCTCACATAATGGGTTTCCCTCATGTTTAGAAATGGGGATATTACAGACCGTTAATACGTGATGAAAATTTCTCTAATGAGCAGAACATGATATGCTAAAATGAGGAATTAGAAATATTTTATAGGAACCCAAGTGGATTGGATGTGTAGAGATGAAGTACGGGAAGGTCGTGGAAGGAATTTTTGCGAAGAAGTTAAACCGCTTTGTCGCTGAAGTTTATATTAATGGGGAACTTGAAAAAGTCCATATAAAAAATACAGGTCGTTTAACAGAAATTTTAAAGCCTGGTGTTCCGCTTTCTTTAGAAACTTCAGATAATCCAAATCGGAAAACCCGCTTTTCCATCATTGCAGCACGTAAGGAAGAACGCTGGGTTAACATTGATTCACAGATTCCGAACAAGCTTGTTTATGATGCACTTGCCGCGGGAAAAATAAAAGAGTTTCATGGAATAAGAGATTTGAAACGTGAGGCGCGTTTCGGAAACAGTCGGCTTGATCTTTTTTATTACCGGGATGAGCGCGGTGGTTTTATCGAAGTGAAAGGTGTCACGTTAGAACAAGACGGGCTTGCAATGTTTCCTGATGCTCCGAAAACAAGAGGAACGAAGCATGTGGAAACACTTATTCAAGCAGTGCAAGAAGGCTATGAGGCGACGGTTCTCTTTGTCATCCAGATGAAAGGCTGTCATTCATTTACGTCTCATCGCGTCATGGACCCCCATTTTCACGAGGCTTTACAAGAGGCGGAACATCTAGGTGTACGCATTCTTGCTTATGATAGTCATGTAACAGCATCCACGATTCAACTCGACCGTCTACTTCCCATTGTATAATCCATTTACAGATTTCTTTTCCTGTGCGTTCTATTGGAATGAATGAGTGAGTTTTTTCATATTGGTACAGCAGGAATCCAAGAAGCATAGGAGTGAACAGTATGATTTTCCTGAAAAAAGTGAGAGCATCCGATAAATCGGGTATTATTAATCTGCCTAAAAAAGAACGGACAAAATTCGGTTTTGAACCGGGTACATTACTTGAGATCCATCTAAAAGGAAAGGAAATTTGGATTTACCATTCAGGCCTCGATGACAAGAAAAATCAGCGGTACGTCTCAACGAAAGGTTCGATTACAATCCCTGCAGAGTTTAGAAGACTATTAGGCATCACGGAACCAACACCCCTTTCTCTTTATGTCGACATAGAGAAAGAGGCTTTTATATTGAAAAAAGACTAGATTACGATATAGTGAAGTTGCAATGCCAAATTTTTACTTGAGGTGATGAAGTGAAAACAGAAGAATATGTACACTATGACGCAGTAGGCTTAGCTGAACTATTGGAAAGAAAAGAAGTGTCACCGAAAGAATTAACTGAAATAGCACTGAATCGCTTGGAGGAAGTCCAACCAGACTTGAATCTAGCAACAAGTATCCGGAAGGACAAAGCATTAACAGAAGCAGAAGAGATAGAAGTAGGGAAGGCGCCCTTTGCTGGTGTGCCAACGATGCTTAAAAACGTATCTCAATCACTTCCCGGGGAAATTTTAAGCTCCGGCTCGAAACTGCTTGCGAATTATGTTGCTGAAGTAGAATCCCATTTTGTAAGAAAACTAAGAGAAGCAGGGTTTGTATTTTTAGGGCATACGAATACACCCGAATTTGCTTTAAAAAATATTACTGAACCAAAATTATATGGACCAACCCGTAACCCGTGGAATCCTGAGTATTCACCGGGTGGTTCCAGCGGGGGAGCGGCAGCCGCAATTGCTTCCGGCGTGGTACCTGTTGCCGGTGCGAGTGACGGTGGGGGATCGATTCGTATCCCAGCGTCTTTCTCTGGATTATTTGGTCTGAAGCCGACAAGAGGAAGAATGCCAGTTGGTCCCGGTGCAGGGCGTGACTGGCAAGGTGCATCGATTAACTTTATGCTGACGAAAACCGTGCGTGACGCAGCAGCGATGATGGATCAGTTGAAGACGTTCCAACCAGAAGCGGCTTTCCATGCACCTGTTTTTGTAGATCATTATTTGGACAGTTTGAAGGGCGTTCAGAAAAAGCCGCTCCGAGTTGCGTTTACCACCGAGTCTCCAGTTGGCACACCGGTGTCAGACGATGCGAAGAATGCCGTCATGAAAGTCGTGAATTGGCTTGAGTCGGAAGGGCATGAGGTGGATGAACGCACGAATGGTGTAGATGGCATACAATTGATGAAGGATTACTACATCATGAATAGCGGTGAAATGAATATGACCGTGCAAGGTTTGGAGCAGGCACTCGGTCGAGAGTTGACGGAAGATGATATCGAGCTTGAGGGTTGGATGATGCATGTTGCTGGAAAATCCATCTCTGGAGCAGACTTCTCCGCAAGCCTTGCTTCCTGGGATACAGCAGCTGCTCAGATGGCGGCTCTGCATGAAACGTATGATTTCTATATTACTCCTGCGACAGCGGATATCGCTCCGAAAATTGGACAGCTTGAAGTGACAGGGGAGAAGAAAGAAGCGTTCCTGCGCGATATTCATAAAGGAACGAAAGACGAACAACAGCAGCTTGTTTACGATATGTTCCTGCCGAGCTTGACCTATACGCCATTTGGCATGCTTGCTAACTTGACGGGTCAGCCGGCGATGTCCTTGCCTGTTTACTTATCGGAAGAAGGATTGCCGCTTGGTGTTCAAGTGATTGCTTCGAAGGGTGAGGAGCATCGCTTGCTGCAGCTTGCTTCCGAGCTCGAGCAGACGGATCACTGGATTGGATTGAAAGGGAATCCATATTTTGTAAAATAAATGATGAAAGCAGTGGACGATGTGATGGTTCACTGCTTTTTTGTTTTTTACATCTATGAAGGTGGACGAGTATGCTTGTTTGGATGCTTATCGCTTCTCTAATCGCTTGAATGCCCGGATTTTGCGCACTTTCGCTTGAATAAGGCTGATTTAATCGCTCAAATGCCACCGATTCTCGCTACTTTGATAGAATACCGATGATCTAATCTCGCAAATTCTAACATCCTAACCTCACCCTGTAGCCTACATTCTTCTGCGCCCTCTGAACTATAATAAATCCAGCTATCTTCCTTTTACATCACTACTCTTTTTTTGTATAGTGATGGTATAATTACTAATAATCTGTTACATACTAAATGCTAGAACAATAGCTTGATATATAGAAGTTGAGAGAGGGTTGGATAAGATGGCAGAAGTGATCGTTTATAATGAAAAGATTAATCCAGTCATTCAGAATATGAACCAGGTAATTATTGGGAAAGAGGAAGTTATTACCCTCAGCCTAGTTGCTTTACTTGCGAAGGGGCATGTCCTACTAGAGGATGTTCCAGGTGTTGGGAAAACGATGCTCGTCCGGACATTAGCGAAATCATTAGATTGTGATTTTAAACGGATTCAATTCACCCCGGACTTACTTCCGTCCGATGTTACTGGAATTTCCATATATAATCCGAAAGAAATGGAGTTTGAATTCCGGGGTGGTCCGATTTTAGGGAATATTATTTTAGCGGATGAGATTAACCGCACCTCTCCGAAAACCCAGTCCGCACTTCTTGAGGCGATGGAAGAGCAAAGTGTCAGTGTTGACGGCCGCACGATTACACTAAACCAACCATTCTTTGTCATGGCAACCCAGAACCCAATTGAGTATGAAGGGACTTATCCACTGCCAGAAGCGCAGTTGGACCGGTTTATTTTAAAGTTAAAAATGGGCTATCCGGCCTTTGCCGAAGAAATTGACCTGTTGGAGAAAACCTCGTTAAAGCACCCGATTGAAACCATTCAAGCAGTCATGTCCAATGCAGAACTAACGATGATTCAAGCTGAAGTGGATGATGTGTATGTCGACCGCTCGATCCACACGTATATCGTGAATATTGTAAACGGCACAAGGGAACACCCGGCCATTTACCTTGGCGTTAGTCCCCGCGGTTCGATTGCACTAATGAAAGCAGCGAAAGCATACGCGTACATTCACGACCGTGATTATGTACTTCCTGATGATGTGAAATATTTAGCTCCGTTTGTACTTGGACACCGGATCATCCTTACATCAGAAGCGAAATTCAACGGTGAAACGGGCGAAAACATCATGGAATCGATATTACGAGCAACGCATATCCCGGTTCGAAGGGAATCGGACTGATGAAAGTCACAATTAGGTTCATTGGAAACTTGCTATTCATTCTCATTCTGCTTGCTGCATTATTTTCCTACGCGATGTTCCAAGGTGGATTTGTCAGCTGGTTCTTATTCTACAGCTACCTTCCAATCCTGCTCTATCACCTATGTCTCTTATTTTATCCATTGAATCATTGGAAAGTGAGTCGAACGCTACCGCGGCGAATCGTCCAGGCAGGTGACGCGATAGATGTAACGATCCACCTGGAAAGAAAGTTTCCCCTTCCGCTTTATTACGGAGTGGTGGAAGAAATTATGCCAGCAACTTGGAATAGGTTACATCACGACTATGCATTTTTAAATGAACCGGATCATGTAACGATCGATCGCACGGTGAAAAAAATGAAAATGATCGGGTTTAAAAAGCAGCTAGAGATTTCCTACCGCTTAGAAAATCTCCCTAGAGGAGAGCTTGAGCTGCAAGGCGTACGTGTCTTCATTAGCGATGTCTTTGGATTTGTGAAAAAGGAACATATCTTTCCGGTGCAAGACGAGCTGATCGTCCAGCCGAACACAAGGGAGATTAGGCTCTTGGACCGTGCTGTCAGCTTTGAACAGGGGCAGCAAGTCGTCAATCTTTTCCAGTTAGAAAATACGAATGTTGCAACGGGTGTACGTGAATACGCTCCAGGCGACCGCTTTTCTTGGATCCATTGGAAACAGACGGCGAAAAATCAATCCGTCATGACGAAAGAGTTCGAGCAGGCAAGAAGCGATAGTCTCTTCATTCTTCTTGATGCATGCATTCCTAAACGAAAAAACCCGTTAGCCTTTGAAGCGAGTGTCGAACTTACTCTGTCACTCATTAAAAAACTGGAAAAAGGAACAACTAATATTGAATTATTGACAGTCGGAAAAGAAACGAAAGAATTTACGCTAAGAGAATCCTATCAGGGGAAAAGTGATATTCGCTATTACTTGACGAAGATACAGCCAGACGGAGATGGTCCTTTTTCAGGTGCTTTAAAAGAATTGATGCTGACTGAGAAGCGAATGGAGCGACTCGTGATTATCACGTCTACGGTGGACGACTTCTTCCGGCAAACGATTCAAGAGTTAAGACAGCGTACCGCACAAATTGTGATTTTTTATATTCAAGGTTCAAAGTTTATCCTGGAAAAAGAACAGGACATGATTGCCCAGATAAAAAAATCTGGAATAGCAATCCATTTATTAACGGAAAAAGAATGGCTTACAACCCCACTCGAGGTGAGTATTCGATGAACGAGCAACAGAACGTGACCAAGTCAAATATTTATAATGTCATCCTTTACCTCGGTGGGCTCGTCCTTTTTCTGGAGTGGCTTTATCCGATTGAACAGGTGACAGACACGAGCAGTATCGCGGTTTTTGTAATTTATACGATTTTTTGCTTTTTTATTTCGCTCTTGCAGTTGAAATGGTGGGCAAGCTTTTTGCTGAAAGGCTTTGGACTTTTATTCATTTTGAATGGACTTTATTTTGATATGACCTTCCTTAGCAGGGAGTGGTTGAACTATTTTTTACTGGAATTTACGATGAACGCGAATATATTTATTAGCCAGGATTGGTATTATTTAAGCCCATTATTCCGGAGTTTTCTTTTTTTACTCCTAATCTGGTTAATGAGTTACCTGCTGCATTACTGGTTTGTGCAGATGAAGCGAATTTTCTTATTCATCTTCCTGACTTTCGTCTACATTACGGTGTTGGATACATTTACACTGTATGACGCGAAATTTGCGATCATAAGAATCTTTATTATTTCTTTAGTTTCCCTCGCGATTACGAACTTTAACCGCGACCTAGAAAGAGAGAAAATATCGCTCGACCGGATTAAGCAAAAAACAAAATGGATCCTGCCTATTATGCTTACACTTGTCTTCTCCGTCTTGCTTGGCCTTGTCGCACCTAAGCTTGATCCCCAATGGCCGGATCCAGTACCGTTTCTTGAAGGTGCTGCAGAACAGGTCGGCGGTTCTGGTAGTGGTACCATACAGAAGGTTGGCTACGGGGAAGATGATTCGCAACTTGGCGGCTCCTTTATCCAGGATGATACGCCGGTTTTTCATGCGGAGACTGACCAAGATCAATATTGGCGAATAGAAACAAAAGAAATTTATACCGGAAAAGGCTGGGAATCATCTGCTGATCATGACTATATCAAACAACAAGATGGAGAAATTCATCTGGATATGTATCACGGGAACGTGGAGACCGAAGAATCGACTGCATTAATAGAGTTTCAAGAGGGACAAAATTTAAAAAAACTAGTTTATCCGTATGGGGTAAAAAAATTCATGGCACCAATGCCTAAACCAGATCTATTCCTTGATCAGATCACAGAGTCAATCGAAGCTCGTGAAAACGGGGAAACACTGAGACTTGGCTTTTATCAGCTAGCCTATGACCGGACGTCTTATTCTTTAACTGCATTACGGGAAGACCCGGGAAATGATGAAGAGGAAATGGCGGAATATCTTCATCTGCCCGATACACTTCCAGGTCGCGTTGCTGAACTTGCGGAGGAGATAACGGCAGGTTATGAGAGCCGGTATGAGAAAACACGCGCGATTGAACGCTATTTTAGCAGTCACGATTTTACGTATCAGACGACAGGAGTTGCCGTCCCGGGCGAGGATGATGATTATGTTGATCAGTTTCTCTTTGAAACACAGGTTGGCTATTGTGATAACTTCTCGACATCTATGGTCGTCTTGCTTCGGACCCTCGATATTCCGGCACGCTGGGTGAAAGGTTTTACCGGCGGAGAGATAATTGGTGAAGGAAACCGGGATAATTATCATATTTATGAAGTGACGAATTCCAATGCCCATTCCTGGGTGGAAGTGTACTTTCCAGAGTCTGGTTGGGTTTCCTTTGAACCGACTCAAGGCTTCTCGAACTTGACGGAATTCCACGTGGATCAGGCGAATACAGATACCGAAGATTTTGATGCTTATGATGACGTACTTGACGCTCCAGAGACGGAATTACCTGAAACTGAAAGGGAACTGGAAGAAGACGAAACAGCACCAGCAATGGCTAGTCCTTCTAATCATAATTTCAGTCTTGCCTGGTGGCAGTGGGGGCTTATTGTTTTAGTAGCTCTATTGATTTTCTTCGTACTGTATAAGTACCGTTTCAATATAAAAACGAAGCTCCTAGCCATGAAACTTAATCGCAACCAGAGTCAGGAAGCATTTCAAGAAGCATATCTTCATTTACTCACGGTTCTAGATCACGAAGGAAATGAACGAAAAAATGACCAGACATTACGTGAATATGCGAAACGAGTGGATGCCCATTATGGAACAGGTGAAATGCGAATGTTGACCGCTTATTATGAACGAATGCTTTATCGTAATGAATTCAATCCGAAAGAAATGAACAAACTAAAAACCACCTGGAAAAAGTTGCTGAAAACAATTATGGGTTGACCCGATTTCCATTGGTTAGTAAAATGAGAATATTAGATAGCAGACAGGAGCAATCACAATGAAACCAAATGAATTAAATGCAGAAGAGTTTATTGAGCAAGAAGTGCAAAAGATAAAAGAGCAAGTCGGCGATCAAAAGGTGCTTTGTGCCTTGAGTGGCGGGGTTGATTCCTCTGTTGCAGCAGCGCTCGTGCATAAAGCAATCGGTGACCAACTGACATGTATCTTTGTCGACCATGGTTTATTGCGTAAAAATGAAGCAGATCAAGTGATGGAAGTTTTCGCAGAAGATTTCCATATGAATATTATCAAAGTAGATGCAAAGAATCGTTTCCTATCTAAATTAGCAGGTGTCACAGACCCAGAACAGAAGAGAAAGATTATCGGAAATGAGTTTATCTATGTATTCGACGATGAAGCTGCGAAATTAGAGGACATTGGTTTCCTTGCACAAGGAACAGTTTACACCGATATTATGGAAAGCGGAACGGATGGTTCAAAAATAATCAAATCCCATCATAATGTCGGCGGCCTGCCAGAAGAAATGGAATTTGAATTGATTGAACCGCTTAAAACATTATTTAAGCAGCAAGTCCGCGCTGTCGGAACGGCACTTGGCATCCCGGATCATATCGTTTGGAGACAGCCATTCCCAGGGCCAGGACTTGGTATCCGTGTACTCGGCGAAGTGACTGAAGAGAAGCTTGAGATTGTAAGGGAGTCTGATGCAATCTTAAGAGAAGAAATCGCAAAAGCAGGCCTTGACCGTGAAATCTGGCAATACTTTACCATCCTCCCTAACATCCGCAGTGTTGGTGTGAAAGATGGAGGACGCTCCTATGTTCATACGGTTGGCATTCGTGCCGTGAATTCGGTTGATGGTGTGACATCGGACTGGGCGAGAATTCCTTGGGAAGTGCTTGAGAAGATTTCGAGCAGAATTGTGACGGAGATCGAAGAGGTTAACCGTGTAGTTTATGATGTGACGAGTAAGCCGCCATCGACGATTGAGTGGGAATAATTCACTAGAGGCATTTGAAGTGAAAACGTTGATTTGACTGCATTTCAATGGTACGTAAAATGGATGAAATGATTAAAAATGAATAGGTTCTCCGCCAAGATTCCGCCAGAGGAAACGGATAAAGATGAGGGATATTGTGTAAAAGCAGTATCTCTTTTTTATTTTTTATTTTTTTTTGAAGTCGCTGTATATTAGGGTTTTTTGGGTATTCGTTTTTTTAGAGAGTGAGATTAATATTTATAATATTAGCAGTACTCCAATACTTTCTTTGAAGGTTATTCTCCGCCAAAAGTTATTTTTAGTTGTGAAACAAACTTAAGGAGTTGAATAAAAACTACTATTTGAATTAGAACAATTAAGTGAATTATTTAAAGGCTATTGACACACTAGGAAAAATTGTTAAAATAGTAATGTCCAATTATTTTGACATAGGTGATACCATTGAAAAATAAAATTAAAGAAATACGAAAAAAACTGGGGATAACGCAAGAACAACTTGCCAAGGAGTGTGGAGTTGTTAGGCAAACAATAAATTGTATAGAAAATGATAAATATGATCCTACACTGGAGTTGGCTTTTAAATTATCAAAAACATTAAAAGTAAAGGTAGATGAATTGTTTATTTATGAGTAAATTTCATTTGAATTATATGCTGACCATGAAAGATATTGTGAGGGAGGGTAATGAAATTCTACATCAACCAACACAAGATGTGATGATCCCTCCTTCAGAAGAAGATAAGGAAATATTAATTTGTATGATGAATTTCTTGAAAAATAGTCAAGACCACGATTTGTCTGAAAAATATAAATTGCGTGCAGGAGTTGGCTTATCAGCAAATCAGATTGGTTTGAATAAGCGGATGTTCGTTGCTTTTTTAACAGATGAAAAAGGTATCCAACATGAATATATGCTTATTAATCCTAAAATAATCAGTCATTCAATTTCTATGATTTACCTACCACCGAGTGAAGGTTGCCTTTCAGTTGATAGGGATATAAAAGGATTTGTCCCTAGATATGAGAGAATTAAAGTGAAAGGATTTAATATAAAGGGAGAAGAGATAGTGTTGAAACTTAAAGGCTATTCTTCTATTGTAATTCAGCATGAAATAGATCATTTAAACGGAATTATGTTTTATGATCGTTTTAATAAGGAAAATCCTTTTAAACTACCAGAAAACTGTAGAAATTTGTATTGAAAATTCCAAATTATTGGTGTAATTAATATAAAATATTGTAAAATTGGAAATATACGATGGAGAATAGACGCCCTAATTCAATTTGTTCAAGAGAGAGAGGATTTTTAGTGGAATTTTCATTTATAATGTATTCGTTAATTGGAATAGTTATCGGTATTCTATCGAGCATGTTTGGTTTTGGAGGTGGATTTGTAGTAGTTCCTATCTTATATGCATTTTTACCGGATTCTATTCCTAGCGATTACTTAATGCATACTGCCATTGGAACCTCATTAGCAGTTATGATTATAAATTCATTTAATTCAACTTATAATCATGCAAAAAAAGGTAATGTAATCTGGTCAGTCTTTAAATTGTTAGTAGGATATATTGCTATAGGATCCTTATTAGGGGGATTGCTAGCAGTCTACATTGAAAGTGATTACCTTAGGATTGCATTTATTGGTTTATTAATTTATGTTTTGCTTTCGAACTTATTTAAAAAATCATTCACAACAGAAATTGAAAAACAAACATTTATTCTCCCTAAACAAAGATCTGCTTCCTTTATCGGAATAGGCATTGGATTTATCTCCACTTTGTTAGGTATTGGTGGAAGTACCATGACAATTCCTTACCTCAGAAACAAAGGAATGCGTATGATTAATGCTGTAGCACTAGCTACTCCATTAGGTCTGCCAATTGCTATTGTGGGGGCTATTACTTATTTAATTATGGGGATGCAGATAGAAGAAATGTCTTCGTCAAATCTAGGGTTTATATACTTACCTGCACTTATTGGATTTACCATCGGAGGATTTATTGGTGTACCTATTGGAAGGTCATGGGCGCAAAAAATACCCGATATAATCTTTTCGAAGATATATCTAATTCTTTTGTTTATTGTGGTTATTATCATGATTATAAGTTAATTATTTATAAACGGATTACAGATAAAAAATCTAGAAAATAAAGAACAATTATTTATTAAAGATTACATGGCTATTTATTTATCTAATAAGGATATATTAGAATGAATTACATCTAATAAATTATTGTATTAAATTCAATTAACGTCATTTGAACGGTTATAAGCCGATAGATGGCGTTTTTTCTGTTTTTTTATAGAAGTAATATTTAACTATGAAACTAACCTTAGGAAGTTTATTTGAAGATATTTGAGTATTGAAATACGTGCCAGAGAAATATTATTTAAAACCCGCAAACTGCAATCATTTTATGTGTCTTGCAGAGAAAGCGGGCCATCCTCTACCGAAGACAGTCTAGGATCTTTTGAAAAAGCAAGGAGGAAAATACCCATCGTCCGTCCCTTTCCAGAAAGACGTATGCGAAGTACCGCAAAAGATAAAAATAAATCAGGATTCATTGGAAGTTTCGGATGGACAAATGACTCTTTCCCAACTTTGCTAGCTGGTTCAGTCAATATCTTTTCTTTTTGGTAACTCCATTGGAATGTGAAAGTTTAATGGGATTACCAGAGGGCTGGATAACTTTTGGAAATAATAGTGAAGTCATTAGTGATTATGCGAGATATAAAGCGATTGGAAATGCGATTGCTGTACCATGTGCGGAATATATTATGGCTGGTATTGCAGAAGTTTTATAAATAGAACGAAACTAACGTATGACAAATTCTATCTGTCATGCTTTTTTTATTGCCTAAAATAAGGTGGTGTGTGATTTATATGGAAGAAAATGAAGCAAAAGTGATGGATTGGATTAACGATCATTTTATTTTGAATGAGATAGAGATTGAAGACTTTCCGTTTTTTCCTCATGGAAAATTGATACGTGATAAAAATGAAGAAACGATAGTTGTTTTTTGGTGTGTAATTTATGGACGTGTGGATTATCGACTACAAGAAGCATAGGAGTGATTGACAAATGAAAGAGTATTTTTCCCGTTCCCCTCCCTTCTCCCCTTGTTTACTTAAAATACAAATATTAAAAAAGAAGAGAGGTTTATATAATGGAGTTAAAACATGTCATTCCAAATATGGAAAAAACGTTTGGAAATTTAGAATATGCTGGTGAAGGTAAGGTAGAACAACGTCGTATTAACGGACGTATGACAACATTGTCACGTAGTTATAATTTGTACTCCGATATTCAACGTGCAGATGATATTGAGGTAATCTTGCCACAAGAAGCTGGAGAGAAATTCTTTGAACATGAAGAAAAAGTAAAGTTAGTTAATGCAAGAATTACCGCAGAAGGTTATAAAATTGGTGATCGTGGTTTTACAAAATATATTTTACATGCTGACGATATGGTCAAAGCATAAGGAGGAAAAAAACATGAGATTAGCAGAAGGAATTGTCATTGACAAAGAAAAGACATTCGGATTATTAAAGTTTTCATCATTACGTCGGGAAGTCTTTTTACAAAACGAAGATGGTACAGTATCAACAGAAGTAAAGGAACGTACGTATGATTTAAAATCTCGTGAACAAGGGCGCATGATTCAAGTGAGTATTCCTGCTTCTGTTCCCTTAAAAGACTTTGATTATAATGCAGAAGTAGAACTCATTAACCCTGTCGCAGACACAGTCGCAAATGCAACTTTTCGTGGGGCAGATGTGGATTGGTATATCAAAGCAGATGATTTAATTTTAAAAGGGAAAACAGCGTCGCCAGGCACTAACACTCAAAAATCCACTCCATCCAAAGATAAATAATGAAATTTTACCGAAGAAGAGGGAAGCGAATTCGACCAGGTGACGCATCTTTCTTTTTTCAATTTATCTTCTTTGGATTGTTTGGTGTATGGCTTGTTTTCTTTATCCCTTTTCATGTAAAGTTTTTACTTTCGACAACGTGGGAACTTGATCCATTTCTAACTCACTTTGTAAGTACGTATGGATTCACTTCACTAATCATTAGTTTGGTATTGGTGGCAATCTGTACTTTTGTTTATTATCGGTATCGTTACAACCATCTAAAACAGTTGATGCATCGACAAAAGCTCGCAAAGATGATTTTAGACAATCAATGGTATGAAACAAAACAAGTGATGAATGAAGGATTTTTCAAAGATATCCCATCTAGTAAGGCAAAAGAAAAAATGACTCATTTTCCAGAGATGTATTATCGATATGAAAAAGGCATGATTCATATTCAAGTAGAAATAACGCTTAGTAAATATCAAGAGCCATTGTTAAATTTAGAAAAGAAGTTAGAAAGTGGTCTGTACTGTGAACTGGTATCAAAAGAATTACACGATTCCTATGTTGAGTATGTCCTGTTCTATGATATGATTGCGAACCGTATTTCGATTGATGAAGTCATTGCGCAAAACGGTCGCTTAAAGCTCATGAAATCAATGGATTGGGATTACGATCAACTGCCACATATGTTGATTGCTGGCGGAACAGGTGGTGGAAAAACGTATTTTATTCTTACGTTGATTGAAGCACTGTTAAAAACGAATGCGAAGTTATATATCTTAGATCCAAAAAATGCAGATTTAGCCGATCTAAACACGGTCATGCCTGATGTCTATTATAAAAAGGAAGACATGATGGCAAGTATTGATCAATTTTATGAAGATATGATGGCTCGAAGTGAAGAAATGAAACAGATGGAAGGATATAAAACAGGGGAAAATTATGCTTATCTTGGCTTAGCTCCTCATTTTTTAGTTTTTGACGAATACGTAGCTTTTATGGAAATGCTTGCTTCTAAGGAGAGTACGGCTGTATTAACGAAACTAAAACAGATTGTCATGTTAGGACGTCAAGCTGGATTTTTCCTTATTCTTGCCTGTCAGCGACCAGATGCAAAATATTTAGGGGACGGGATTCGTGATCAATTTAATTTTCGGGTTGCTTTAGGAAGAATGTCCGAACTAGGGTATGGCATGATGTTTGGAAGCGACGTCCAAAAACAATTTTTCTTAAAACAGATCAAAGGACGTGGGTATGTCGATAAAGGAGATAATGTCATTACCGAATTTTACACACCACTTGTGCCAAAGAATCATGACTTTTTAAAAGAGATAGAGAAGTTAGCTCAATAAGGCTGCCCAGTGCGGCGGCGTGCGAAGCGTAAGCCGCTGTGCTGGGCAAAGCCTGCGTGGCGATAGCCACGCTTTACCCCCCGTTTCTAACAGGGGGGTAGAAAAACAATAAGAAACTGTTTAAAAAGCCTATAATCCCTGATGCATCAAGGGTTTAGGACATATTACGAAGATGTCAGCTTTTATCCTTTAGTTGACATCTTTTTCTGTTGGGAGGAATGCACATGAATGAAGTACCTTGGTATCAACAATTAAAAGAAAAACGATTGGCATATGGCGTATCGCAAAACAAACTAGCGGTACACGTAGGAATTTCAAGGCAATATATTAGTGAAATTGAAACAGGCAAAATTACACCGACTCCGACATTACAACAAGCGATGTTCGATATTTTAGAACAATTTAATCCAAAAGCACCTTTGGAAATCTTATTTGATTACGTGCGAATACGCTTTTTAACAACGAACCCGAAGCCAGTTATTGAAGAAATCTTACGGTTAAAAATGGAATATATGATTCATGAAGATTATGCGTTTTATTCTTACATGGAACAATATGTCTTTGGTGACATTGTTGTCATGGTTTCGCCAGATGAAGATAAAGGCTGTCTACTTGAACTGAAAGGAAAAGGATGTCGGCAATTTGAAAACTTTTTATTAGCTCAACAACGTACATGGTTTGATTTTTTCATGGATGTATTTCAGGTAAATGGTGTTTTTAAACGGGTTGACCTTGCGATCAATGATAAAACAGGCATATTGGATATTCCATTTCTCACGAATAAATGTAAAAATGAAGAATGTATTTCTGTGTTTCGTAGCTTTAAAAGTTATCGTTCTGGCGAATTGGTTCATGGCGAAGAAAAAAGAGATATGGGAAATACGTTATATATTGGCTCTTTAAAAAGTGATGTGTATTTTTGTGTGTATGAAAAAGATTACGAACAATACGTGAAACACGGCGCATCACTTGAAGATACAGACATTAAAAATCGGTTTGAAATTCGATTGAAAAATGATCGTGCCTATCATGCGGTTGTCGATTTAATGACCTATGAAGATGCGGGACGAACAGCTTTTTCCATCATTAATCGATATATTCGATTTGTTGATAAAGACGAGAAAAAACGACGAAGTAGTTGGCCAATGAATGTAGAATGGCAACGTTTTTTAGATTTAGGGGAAAACAGAAAAATTTATTTAACAACAAAACCTGAACCTTACACATTCGATAAAACACTTAGATGGTTGGCACGTCAAGTAGCCCCTACTTGGAAACTCGCAACAAAACTCGATGAAATCAATCAAACAACTGTGATTAAAGATATGTTAGATCAAGCGAAATTAACCAAACGGCATCAACAATTATTGATGCAACAGGCGCTTAAAACAGAAGATGTCATTAAATGATGGATTGGAGGAATTCCATGAAAATTTTGAAATACATTTTTATTACAATCCTGGGCGGTATCGTTTTGTGGTTTATCGAATGCATGCGGCAAGTAACAAAGTATTAGAAGATGGAAGGAGAGATGAATAATGAACTTTGGACAAAATTTATACAATTGGTTTTTAAGTAATGCGCAGTCTTTAGTGTTAATGGCGATTGTGGTAATTGGTATTTATTTAGGATTTAAGCGTGAATTTTCTAAGTTGATTGGCTTTTTGATTGTTGCGTTAATTGCGGTGGGATTGGTGTTTAATGCAAGTGGAGTGAAGGATGTATTGTTAAGCTTGTTTAATAGGATTATAGGTGCCTAGATGTTGTAATTTATAGATATTATTACGTATAATTGAATTGTATCTAAAAGATTACAGATGTAGCTAATATAACCAGTAAATTTAGATGAGAATTATATTAATAAACCGTTCCGTTCTATAATAGAGTTAGCAAGTTTTGTACCTTGATAATTCAGCATTTTGATTTGGGAACGAAAGTCCTATGAATTTAGTAGCTAGAGAGATTATTTGCAGGAGTCGATATAATGTCAAACTATGTAATTGGAAAAAATGCAGTTTCAGCTGTAGAACATGCTTCGATGATTAGTGGTTTACTCATGCCTGAAATACCAGTGGGTGATACCTATCCTTCTTGGGATGGAGAGATAATAGTTTATATTTCAGAAGATTCTAGAAATAAGCGAGCAAAAGATGATATTATTGGTAGAGTACCAGTCCAAGTAAAAGGAACACATGTAAAACATTTTAGTGAAGGAACACGTCCCTATAATATCGAAGTAACGGATTTAAAGAATTATTCGAATGAAGCTGGTGCATTTTTCTTAGTTGTTGAAATGACAGACTTCTATGATGTTAATAAAACTAAGATTTTTTATGCCGAATTATTAAAATACGATATAGAAAAATTAATCAAAGGAAAAGAACATCAGAAAACGATAAGCCATACATTTCAAGAATTACGGAGAGATAAATTGTATTCATTATGCAGACATTTTTTATTTCATCGTAAAGAACAAGGGTATAAATTAATGACATTGGATGGAAAAAACGAATATGATGAATATACTTTTACTATTATAGGTAACAAGAAATCGGATTTAGATTTTTATTTATTTGATTCCGGAACTTTTATCTATGGTAAAAATAAACACACGAATCTGAAAGTTCCTATAGATAGATTTAAAGCAGATATTAAAATTGAACAAGAGGAATTCAATATTGGAACAAGAGATAAAGTCTTTTATGATAAGTTTTATCGAGAAAAAACAAAAGATAACCAAAAAATTAAATTTGGTAAAAGCTTTACAATGGTTTTGTCAGGTAATAAGCTTGATATTAATTTTGCTGAATCAGGTAGCATTAGAGAAAGAATAAAAGACTGTGAATTTTTTGTTAAAATTGCAAAAGCAGGAAAAATTTATTTGAATCATACAGAAGTATCGTTAAACTTCGAAGAGGATGTCTATAACAATGTTTTAGCACCCATGCCTAACTATATTAAAAAACTTAATGAAATATTGTGGGTCTTAAATTATTTAGGAGTGGAACCTAATGTAGACTTTGATACACTCAAGAAAGATTTGAAACAAATAAGCTTTTTGATAGATGTCATAATCAACAAGAACGTAGAAGCAAATAAAATAACTGATAAACACCTACAGGTAGTGAGTGTCGGAAATTATAAATTTATTCTTTCAAAGGGAGTTGGAGAACACGAGAATACTTTCTTCGATTTTTTTAATTATAATGAAATAAAGGAAAAGTATAGAATTCTAATTAGCCCAGACAAAACCTTCAAAAACTCATTGGAACACAGTCCATATATACTTTTGAAACCAGAGGAGTTATATAAATACAGTAATTTAAAATTGGATTCAATAGAAAAAGCTTTAACAGATGTTGATTATACCAACAGTATAGCTCAGGATATATCTAATGAATTTCTATTAAATACTTTATTGTATTTAGACGGTAACTGTAAACTAGCACATTATTCCAGGTCATCTATTTCAAACTAATTCAGCTGTTTATCTGGGGTAATGTGCTATTATTTTCACTTTATTTCATATGTGAAAAAGAATATGCACGCTATTTCTCTACTAT